>CAYMDB010000379.1:0-3109 GCA_964388865.1 uncultured Flavobacteriaceae bacterium | reverse complement strand
GCGTCGTACATATAGGTTAATCGTGTATAACGATTTTCATAACTGATACTTTTAGCATGCCTAATTCCCTTTTGTTTCCAATCTAAAGTAATTGGCTGCGAGGTGTTAAATACTCCACTCAATCCTTGGGATTGGATTGAAAAGTCAATCATATAATCATTAGGCTTTAACTCGTATCGGTATTCTAAAAATGCGGTTTCCGAAACTTTGAGTTTCATGGATACTACAGTATTGTCCCCGCTTTTAGTGACACTAGGTTGAAAAGGAAAATCTTGAGTGTTTAACGTACGGTTATCCGAGGTCCCAAATGTGATATTAAAGGCGTTATTATTGTCCTTGACCAAATAAATTGGAACCGAATCGTAATCGACAAAGTTCCTCAATTTCACCTCAGCCAAGTGACCTCCCTTATTACTAAATTTTAACTGAAAAACGTCAGTTTCTACTGTGGTTTGATCATTAGCCGATGGCAAAGTTAAAGCATAAGCAAATGAGCCCACTTTATTCTGAAGTGCTGCTTGTTGCGAAGAATCTAATACTTTGGTATTGGTAAAGTCTTCTGCAGACGTTACTAAGGTTTCGTCTTGCTTACTTGTTTTCTTTTCAGCTTCAATTTCTTCTTGTTGCGCCTGTTTTTGAGCTTCTAGCTCTTCTGGCGTAGGCTGACTTTGATAAAAATACCAAAGCATTATTCCGAAAATAAGTACAAAACCTATAATTGAGTTAATATCGAATTTTTTTTCTTCCATTGAATTTTAGTTTTAGACCTGTCAGTTCCGAAGCTTCGAGATGAAACCTACCAGATCTTGCGTGGTAATAAATGCATAACCCAAAAAGTTATCCATACATTGTTTTGCGCCAAAGTGGCACTCTATTGTATTATTTTTTCTTTTTAAATTTCAAAGCTGCTTTAACAAAGGCCACAAAAAGTGGATGTGGACTAGCCACCGTGCTTTTGTATTCTGGGTGGTATTGTACACCTACAAACCAATTGTGACTTGGAATTTCAATAATTTCCACCAATCCGGTTTCAGGATTTATACCCGTAGTTCTCATACCAGCGGCCTCAAGTTGTGCTTTGTAATCGTCATTAAACTCAAAACGATGTCTGTGACGTTCCTTTATTGTGTCTTGTCCATAGACTTTATAAGCGATGCTATCTTTGTGAATAATGTTACAGTCCCACGCCCCCAGACGCATGGTTCCCCCTTTATTTACAATATCTTTTTGCGATGCCATTAAACTAATTACCGGATTCGCCGTGTGTTCATCCATCTCTGTTGAGTTTGCATCTGGAAGTTTTAAAATATTTCTAGCATATTCTATCACTGCCATTTGCATCCCTAGACAAATACCAAAAAAAGGAATGTTATTCTCGCGGACATATCTAACCGCTTCAATTTTTCCTTCAATACCGCGCTCTCCAAATCCAGGTGCCACTAAAACACCATCTAAATGTTGAAGTTTAAATTCTATATTATCAACATTCAAATATTCTGAATGTATAGGTTCAACTTCAACCCTAACTTCATTCTCGGCGCCCGCATGAATAAAAGATTCTAAAATGGACTTATAAGAATCTTGAAGCTCTACATATTTTCCAATCAAACCGATAGTTACGGTGTGTTTTGGATTTTTATGACGCTTTAAAAATTGGTTCCAACGTGTTGAATCTGGACTATCACTTTTAAGATTTAGTTTCTGTAATACGACTTTATCTAAACCTTCTTCTAACATTAAATTTGGCACATCGTATATCGTGGATGCATCAATAGACTGAATAACAGCTTCTTTTTTAACATTGCAAAAACGGGCTAACTTGGTTTTTAGACCATCGTTAAGCTCGTGCTCCGTTCTACAAACCAAAATATCGGCATGTACTCCACTTTCCATTAATGTTTTCACACTGTGCTGCGTAGGTTTCGTTTTTAACTCACCGGCCGCGGATAGATAAGGTATTAAGGTTAGATGAATCACTAAGGCATTATGATCGCCTAAATCCCATTGTAACTGACGTACGGCTTCAATATAGGGTAGCGATTCAATATCACCAACGGTTCCGCCGATTTCGGTAAGGACAATATCATAGTCGCCAGAATTACCAAGAATTTGGATTCTGTGTTTTATTTCGTCGGTAATATGAGGAATAACCTGAACCGTTTTACCTAAAAATTCTCCACGACGTTCTTTATCGATAACGCTTTGGTAAATTCTGCCTGTTGTTACGTTATTGGCCTGAGAGGTTGGTACGTTTAAAAAACGCTCGTAATGTCCTAAATCTAAATCGGTTTCTGCACCATCGTCTGTAACGTAGCACTCCCCGTGCTCATAGGGATTTAAGGTACCTGGATCAATGTTTATGTAAGGGTCTAATTTCTGAATGGTGGTTCTGTAACCTTGTGCTTGAAGGAGCTTAGCCAAAGATGCTGCTATAATTCCTTTTCCGAGAGAAGAGGAAACTCCACCTGTTACAAATATATACTTAGGGTTTGTGGTCATGTTGCGCTGTTAAACGCTGGCAAAATTACAAAATTTAATGAGTTATTCTCTATTTGTTTATCCTTTGTTAATATGTTCTTTCTTTGTTGTCTTGAAGCGGTATATGTGAGGTATCGGTTGGAAAACTCCTATCGTTTAAGATCCCATAGCTGCGAGATGAATGGCATTTAAATAAAATTGAAAACGACCGTGGAATTAAGCTCTCTTTTTGTAATCGCGCTTAATTTTATAAATCAACTCTTCAAGGCCGTTGATTTTAATATCGTACATCTGCGTCATCATACGACCGAGTTTCCCTTCAGGAAAGCCCTTTTGATTAAACCACGTATAATAATATTCTGGAATGTCTACCAAATAGCGATCTTTATATTTCCCAAATGGCATTTTGTAGTGTGCGAGTTCAATGAGTGCGTCTTTGCTGCCTTCCAATTTAGTGCGATTTAAATTGATCTAATGCATTTAGCGCTTCGTTTATTGTGTCTTCCCATTGCTTTTGCACTTCTCTATTTAAAGAATGATTGCTTTCTGCATCATAACGTCTTTGGGTTTCGTTTAGGGCTTCATTAATAGCGCTATGCATCTTATCCATTTGCTTTTTAATTGCTCTATG
>CAYMDB010000378.1:0-3141 GCA_964388865.1 uncultured Flavobacteriaceae bacterium | reverse complement strand
AAAAAACGAATCTAGCAGAAAAATATCCTGAAAGTTACGATGCAGCAGTACCAGAAGATTTAGTGTATTCCGGGAAAACGAAGCTTACCGATGCTATTAAAAATTCTCCATTAGATGCGGGTAAATTAGTTTTGTCGCCAACCCGAACGTATGCGCCTATCATTAAAGAGATTCTAAAACACTACAAAAGCGATCATATTCATGGTATGGTGCACTGCAGCGGTGGTGCGCAGACTAAAATCCTTCACTTTGTAGATAAACTTCATATCGTAAAGGATAATATGTTTGATGTTCCGCCGTTATTCAAGCTCATACAAGAACAATCTAAAACCGACTGGAAAGAAATGTATCAAGTTTTTAATTGCGGACACAGAATGGAATTATATGTAAAACCTGAGATTGCAGAGGCTATTATTTCAATTTCAAAATCGTTTAAGGTGGATGCTCAAATCATTGGTAGGGTTGAAGCTTCAAACAAAAAAGCGCTTACCATTAAAAGTGAATACGGTACGTTTTACTATTAATTTATATCCCAAATGAAAAATTATTCCTGGCTTATTTGGAGTGCATTTATGATGTGCTCTAATGTACTTTTAGCACAACCCAATGCTATATATTTTCAAACCAAAAAAAACGAAGATATTCAATTGGGTTGGCGCACTAAAAAAGAGATGGGTTTATATCTTAACCAAGTGTCTTTTACCAACTGGAACTCTGGTGGTGCCAATTCTATATCGGGTATCATAACCGGACTAGCAACAGCGAAATACAAACAAGAAAAATGGTTTTGGAACTCTAGTTTTAATATGCGTTATGGTCTAAATAAGCAAGAAAGTCAAAGCATGCGCAAAACAGAAGATGTTATTGAAATCATTTCTAATTTTGGCTTAGAAAAAGATAAGAAAAGCAATTGGTTTTATTCCGCAAGATTTAGCTTTAATACGCAATTTGCTAATGGTTTTAATTATCCCGATCGCGAAACTCCTATTTCAAGATTTTTAGCTCCCGGCTACATGTTTCTGGGTTTAGGTATGGAGTATGGTAGGCATATAGAGCGCTTGTCTTTTTATGCCTCACCTTTCACCTTTAAAACCACCTTTGTATTAGATGAAGATTTAGCAAATCAGGGTGCTTTTGGTGTAGAAGCTGCGATTTACGATTTAGAGGGTAATCTGATTCGTGAAGGCCGAAAAGTGAGACAGGAGCTGGGAATTTTATTAACTAACCAATTTCAAGAAGATTTGTTTGAAAATATAAAAGTAAATAGCCTTTTACGTTTTTATACGGATTATTTAAATAGTTTTGGAAATATAGATTTAGAGTGGGAGCTCAACTTAGACATGAAGGTCAATAGATTCGTAAAAGCTACGCTAGGATCGCATCTGAGATATGATAATGATATTAAAACTGTAGTTGAAAAAAACGAAATCACCAACGAAAAGACTGTCGTGAAAGGTGCTAAATTACAATGGAAACAACTCTTGGGAGTCGGAGTTGTTGTCGATTTAGATACCATTGGTAAAAGTTAATTTTTTTGTCTTCTAAATTCTATAAGCTTATCCCAAATCGGTAAATTTAATCTTAACTACTACCTTCTTTAAATCCTAATTTAAGTCTTGCAAAGTCAAGTCGTTAGTGCCTCTTATTCATAGTATAGCTTCACGATATGAGTTGACAAAAAATTATATTTTTTGTTAACTTTTTACTGTTGATAAATTTTTAATATATTGATATTAAGGTTTTTGTGTATTTTTATTGTAAACTTTGTGATCTTTGTCAGGTAATAAGTTGTTATTTTTTGCTTACTTTGTCGCATCAAATTAATCCAAAGAATTAAAATCAAAATTGACTTATGAAAATTCAGACTCAGCCAAAAGAAAATGCGACTACCTACACCCAAGATGAGGCTTTTGAAGCCTCGTTAATCTATTTTAAAGGCGATGATTTAGCGGCCAGAGTTTGGATTAATAAATACGCTTTAAAAGATTCACAAGGTAACTTATACGAAAAAACACCGAATGATATGCACAGGCGTATTGCCAGTGAAATTGCTCGTATAGAGTCCCGCTATCCTAATCCGCTATCGGAAGATGAAGTTTTCAACCTAATTAAAGATTTTAAATATATCGTCCCTCAAGGTAGTCCGATGGCTGGTATTGGCAATCCATATCAAATTGCGTCCTTATCCAATTGTTTTGTCATTGGTAATGATGGCAATTCCGATTCTTATGGCGGCATCATGAAAATAGACCAAGAGCAAGTGCAGCTCATGAAACGTCGCGGTGGAGTGGGTCACGATTTATCCCACATCAGACCAAAAGGTTCGCCAGTTAAAAATTCGGCTTTGACATCTACAGGCATTGTGCCTTTTATGGAACGCTATTCAAATTCCACAAGAGAGGTCGCACAAGATGGAAGACGCGGAGCATTAATGTTGTCTGTTTCTATAAACCATCCCGATTCTGAGGATTTTATAAATGCCAAATTAGAGCAAGGCAAGGTCACAGGGGCTAATGTTTCTGTGCGTATTGATGATGAATTTATGAAAGCTGTAAAGGCCGATGAAGATTATGTCCAGAAGTATCCAATTTTCAGCAGTAATCCTAAATTTTCCAAAACTATACAGGCGAATAAACTCTGGAAAAAAATAGTGCATAATGCCTGGAAATCTGCCGAACCTGGAATTTTATTTTGGGATACCATTATTAATGAATCCGTACCAGATTGCTATGCCGATTTAGGATATAAAACCGTGTCCACAAATCCTTGTGGTGAAATTCCGCTATGTCCATATGATTCTTGTCGTTTGTTGGCCATAAATTTATTTTCGTATGTTGAAAATCCGTTTACCGATAAGGCGTCTTTCAATTTTATAGTATTCAAAAAACACGTTCATGTGGCGCAGCGCATCATGGATGATATTATCGATTTAGAATTGGAAAAAATCGATGCAATCCTCGAGAAAATCGATGCAGATCCTGAAATCGATGAGGTAAAAGCAACAGAGCGTAATCTTTGGTTAAACATTCAAACTAAAGGACGCGAAGGCCGAAGAACTGGTATTGGCATTACAGCAGAAGGTGATATGTTAGCCGCTTTGGGTATTCAATATGGAAGTGAAGCGGGTAATGACTTTTCGGT
>CAYMDB010000377.1:0-3142 GCA_964388865.1 uncultured Flavobacteriaceae bacterium | reverse complement strand
ATGCTATTTCAAATTGGTCCGTTGACAGAAATAGAGCCTATATGTCGCTATTTTTTGTAGCTCTAGCTGTGTTTATGTTTTTCTTTAGAAAGCGCATGCGAAAAAAAATTGAAGATCGAAATAAAAAGTAATTTATGACTGTAGATATAGTCATTATTATAAGTACACTCATACTTTCGGCTTTCTTTTCAGGTATGGAAATCGCCTATGTGTCTTCTAATAAAATACATATTGAATTAGAAAAGAAGCAAGGAGATTTTCTTGGAAAAATATTAGCCAGACTTACGGCTAAACCTTCCAAATATATCGCTACCATGCTCATTGGTAACAATATCGCTTTGGTTATTTATGGTTTTAAAATGGGTGATGTATTGGTGCGTTGGTTTCAATCTATGCTACCCATAGATAACGCAGCTTTGTCTTATTTATTCACGGATTTGCAGTTACTAACGCAAACGGTAATTTCTACCTTAGTCATCCTTATAACCGCTGAGTTTCTGCCCAAAGTATTTTTTCAGATTTATGCCAACTCCTTATTAAAGATTTTGGCGTTTCCAACCTATGTTTTTTATCTTTTATTTTCCTTTGTTTCAGATTTTGTCATCTGGATTTCAAATGCTGTTCTAAAGTATATTTTTAGAGCGCAAGGCGAAGATGCCACCTTAGCAATGACCAAAGTAGAGTTGGGCAATTATATTTCTGAACAAATGGAATCTGTAGAAGATCATGAAGATATTGATAGCGAAATTCAAATCTTTCAGAATGCATTAGAGTTTTCTGAGGTTAAGGCCAGAGAAGTTATGGTGCCACGTACCGAAATTACTGCGGTAGATATTTCTAATAGTATAGAAAACTTAAGACAGCTATTTATTGAAACCGGTAGAACCAAAATTATTGTTTATAAAGATACCATTGATGACATTTTGGGCTATGTACACGCGTTTGAACTTTTTAAAAAGCCTAAAACTATCAAGTCTATAATTATTCCTGTAGGTTTTGTGCCAGAGACAATTCTCATTAAAGATGTTCTTAGTATTTTAACCAAAAAACGACGAAGTATTGCTGTGGTTATTGATGAATATGGCGGTACTTCTGGGATTATGACTGTGGAAGACATTGTTGAAGAATTATTTGGTGAAATAGAAGACGAGCACGATACCGTTGAACTCATTGAAGAGCAACTTACAGAGAACACCTATAAGTTTTCAGCACGGTTAGATGTAGATTACGTAAATGAAACTTATAAATTGAATTTACCAGAAAACGAAAACTATGATACCTTAGGTGGACTAATTGTAAATTCAACAGAAGAAATTCCGCAAGAAAATGAAAACGTCACAATCGGTAATTTTAGGTTTACTATAGCTGAGGTATCCTCAACAAAAATAGATGTTGTGCTCCTTAAAATTCTCGATAGCGATTAATCTATTTCTTAGACTTATAAAAACCCGAATCTCCTTTCATTATTTAGTAGAAAATACTATTTTCGCAGACTTATTTCAACTAAATATTAAGACGATATTATAGACTATGGCAGTTTTAAATAAAATTAGACAACGCTCACTTATCCTCATATTAGTAATTGCGTTAGCGTTATTTTCATTTGTAATTGGAGATTTATTCAAAAATTCTGATTCCTTAACCGGGGGTTCCCAAGATGTGGTTGCCACAATTAATGGGGAAGACCTTCTAAGAACCGAGTTTCAGCAAAAAGTAAAGAATTATCAAGATAGAGTAGGAGGAAGACAAACGTCTACTCAAACTATGAATACTATTTACAATCAAGAGCTTCGTAGAATTGTGTTACAAACAGAATTTGAAAAACTAGGCTTAACAGTTGAAAAGGATGAAATGCGCGATTTACTAAAAAATAGTTTTTCGTCATACCCAGAGTTTCAGGATGAAAACGGAAATTTTGACGTTAATAGATTGAACGCCTTCATTGCCAATTTAAAAGACTTAAAAGGCGAAGCAGCACCATTAGGTAATTTTATGGTGAACTATGAAAGCTGGACAACCAATGAGCAAAGTATCGCAGCTAATGCTATTCAGCAAACCTATTACAACATGATTAAGGCTGGCATTGGTACTACAATTACTGAAGCAGAAGATGAGTACATGGGTGATGCTAAAACAGTAGACCTACGTTATGTTCAAATTCCTTATACTAGCATCGCAGATAGTTTGGTTAAAGTTTCGAAAAGTGATATTAGCGCTTACATAAAAGATCATAAAGATAAATTTAAGGTTGATGCAAGCCGAAAAGTTGTTTATGTTGAGTTTAAAGAAGAACCTTCAAAAGCAGATGAAGATAAAATTAAATCAGAACTTTTAGCTTTAAAGAATGATAAAACAGAGTATAACGAAAGCAGTAAAAACACAGACACCATTCGCGGGTTCAATTCCACAACTAATGTTGAAGGATTTGTTAATGCTAATTCAGACATTAAATACGATGAGTCGTTTCTAAGAGCAGAGGAATTACCAGCAACGGTAAAAGATACCTTAATGAAGCTCGAGGTAGGGGCGTATTACGGGCCTTATAAAGACGAGGAATTCTATAAATTGTCTAAGGTTATTGCAACTGAGCAATTACCAGATTCGGTTAAGGTGCGTCATATATTAATTCCTTATGTTGGTGGTACACGAGCAGACCAAACGGTTACTAATACTCCTGAAGAAGCCAAGAAAACAGCAGATAGTATTTTAGCTAAAATAAAAAGCGGAACTAAGTTTTTAGATTTACTCGATTTATCTTCAGATAAAGTTAGTAATGAAAAAGATGGTGAAATTGAGTTCGATTACAGAGCGGGAATGGCGCCAGAATTTAAGGCCTATGCTTTTGATAATAATAAAGGTGATGTTGATGTTGTAGAAACGTCATTCGGATTTCATGTCATTGAAATTTTAGAACAAAAAAGTTTTAATAAAGTGGTTAAGTTAGCAACTTTGGCGCGCAGATTAGAACCTTCTGATCAAACACTACAAGATGTTTTTAATAAAATGTCTAAATTCGAAATTGCAGTTAAAGATGGTGATTTTAGCGCATTAGCTAAAGAGCGTGACTTAACTGTAAAGCCAATTACCTTCAAAGAACTCGATGAGAATATGCCTGGTTTAGGTAGTCAAAGAGAAGTGGTGC
>CAYMDB010000376.1:0-3150 GCA_964388865.1 uncultured Flavobacteriaceae bacterium | reverse complement strand
GGTTCTTTTTTGAAAACATATAAAATTAACGGCAAAGAGCAGTTAAATCGTTAAACTTATAATGCCTAAAATTTATTTAGGACAGGATTGAAACTAAACAATAGTTAAGAGTTTCTGTAAGTGGTTTTTTAAACTTTTAACTTATAACTTTTCAACTTATAACTATAACAACTACTTTTACCAACCATGCAGAAAAAGGTTAACATACTTAACAAGAAAGCAAAATTTCAGTACGAGATATTAGATAAATATACGGCTGGAATTGTACTTACTGGCACTGAAATTAAATCCATCAGATCTGGAAAGGCCTCTATTGCTGAAAGTTTCTGTGAGTTTAATGACAAAGAGGAATTATTTGTTATTAATATGACCGTTCAAGAATACGCTTTTGGCAACTACTACAATCATAAGCCTAAAGCCGAGCGAAAATTACTACTGAACAGAAAAGAGCTGAAAAAGCTTAAAAAAGAAATGGACATTAAAGGTAATGCCATTATTCCACTTCGTTTATTTACCAACGAAAAAGGTTTAGCAAAACTCGTTATCGCGTTGGCCAAAGGTAAAAAGCTTTACGATAAGCGCGAAACCATAAAAGACCGAGAAAACAAACGAAATTTAGATCGTATTAAGAAAAGTTTCCGGTAATTTTAAGATTACTATAACTTCTCCTTGTTCAATTTTAATCTATGTTTGATATTTTATTGGTGTCTGTTCGTTGAACTTTGGCATTAAATCACAAATTTACCAATCGAACCCTATGACCAAAACACGTCTCAGTTTTTTCTTTATTTTACTCGGATTCTTCGCCTCAGCTCAAATAGTAGGCACCATTAAAAATACAGAAAATGAACCGCTTCCATTTGTCAACATATTAATAGAAAACACTTACAAAGGCACTACAAGCAATGACGACGGCTACTACGAACTCAACATCCGTCAGCCAAAAACCTATACCATTGTTTACACCTATTTGGGCTATAAAACGGTAAAGAAAACTGTAGAAATTGAAAAATTTCCATACGAAATCAACATTACCTTAGAAGAAGAATCTGTTTCGCTAAGTGAAGTTGTCGTAAATTCTGATGACAATCCGGCCAATACCATCATGCGAAAAGCCATAGCCAAACGCAATGAAAATCTTGAGAAAATAAATTCGTTTAAAGCCGATTTCTATTCAAGAGGATTGATAAAAATTAAGGACGCTCCAGAGAAAATACTGGGTCAAGACGTTGGTGATTTAGGTGGTGGTTTAGATTCCACACGAAGCGGAATTATCTATTTGTCTGAAACCATCTCTAAAATTGAATATTTACGACCAAATAAACTCAAGGAAAAAATTTCAGCTTCAAAAGTTAGCGGTAATAGCAGCGGCTTCAGCTTTAACAATGCTATTGATGTGGATTATAATTTCTACAACAACACCATAGAATTTGGAAACCAAATCATTTCACCCATTGCTAATAATGCTTTTACTTACTATAAATATCAACTTGAAGGAATTTTCTATGATGAACGTGGTAACCTCATAAACAAAATCAAAGTGATTCCGAGGCGAGAAAATGATCCGATATTTTCAGGATATATTTACATCGTTGAAGATCAATGGAATTTTTATGCTTTAGAGCTAGACATTACTGGCGAACAAGCACGAATTCCGGCAGTAGATATTATTTCCCTAAAACAAACCTTTTCCTATTCTGAAACCGATGCCATTTGGGCACTCATCTCTCAGAGTATCGATTTTAAATATAAGTTTTTAGGTATTAAAGGAGATGGACGTTTTACAGCAGTATATAGTAATTACCAGTTTAACGAACCGCTCACTAAAAAAGATTTTGGTCGCGAATTAGTCGCTTTTGAAGACGAAGCTAACAAAAAAGATTCCTTGTTTTGGAACACAATAAGACCTGTTCCTTTAACACAGGAAGAGCGCAGAGATTATATAACCAAAGATAGTATTCAAATCCGTAAAGAATCTAAACCGTATTTAGATTCTATAGATCAGGCCAATAATAGATTTAAACTCGGCAGTATTTTAGGCTATACTTATCAAGATTCACAAAAAGATTATCGCTTGGGTTATTCTTTTCCTATTGGTGGATTTCAGTTTAATACGGTACAAGGTTACACGGCAGAAGCTAATGTGTTTTTTACAAAAAACTATGACGACTTTAAACGTTACTTCAGTGCTAATGGCAAATTGCAATATGGTTTTTCAGACGACAGACTAAGAGCAACAGGATCGTTAAATTATAAATTTAATAATAAAACGCGTGCTGTTTTGTCGCTATCAGGTGGTGTAAAAGCGGAACAATTTAATTCAGCAGAACCCATAACTCCTTTAGGAAATACATTGGCCAGTTTACTTTTTGAAGAAAATTACATGAAACTTTACGACCGTAGTTTTATTGAACTTAGGTATTCCGAAGAATTATTTAATGGTTTTAGGTTCTATTCTGGGATGAGTTATGAAAGTCGAAAAGCCCTTTTCAATACAACAGACCAAACTTTTTATCCTAGAAATCACAAAGAATATTCAAGCAATAACCCTGCAGACCCAACCAGCAACGTCGCCCCTTTTGATAATCACAATATCATAAAATTGAATGCTTCGGCTCAGATTAACTTTGGTCAAGAGTATTTAAGTTATCCCAATAGCAAATTTAATATTGCTAATGATGCTTATCCTACTTTGGTTTTAGGCTACGAAAAAGGCTTTGGTTCCACTAATAACGATTATAACTTCGACCAAGTTAAAGCACGACTTTACCAATCTTTTAATATTGCTGATAAAGGCCGATTTAGATACAATTTCCGCGCAGGAAAATTCTTTAATGCTGAAAATATTGCCTTTATGGATTACCAACATTTCAATGGAAACCAAATTAATGTAAGTCAAGAGGGTAATTATACCAATGTCTTTAATAATTTAGGCTATTACGATCTCAGCGCAAACAACAGATATCTTGAAATGCATGCCGAACACGATTTTAACGGTTATATTCTCGGAAAAATTCCATTGCTTAATAAACTTAATTTTAATTTAGTTGTCGGTGCCCACAATCTATCAACACCAGATAACAGACCTTATCAAGAATACACCATTGGTCTCGACAATATTGGCTGGGGAAAGTGGAGATTCTTAAGATT
>CAYMDB010000375.1:0-3166 GCA_964388865.1 uncultured Flavobacteriaceae bacterium | reverse complement strand
ATTATAAAGACCAGAGCAGAAAAAACAGTACTCTACATTTCTGCAGAAAAATTCACACAGCAGTATATTGATTCTGTAAAAAAGAACAATAGAAATGATTTTATTCACTTCTATCAAATTATTGATGTATTAATTATTGACGATGTACAGTTCTTGTCTGGTAAAACAGGTACGCAAGATGTGTTCTTCCATATTTTTAATCATTTACATCAAAATGGCAAGCAAGTGATTTTGACGAGTGATAAGGCGCCAGTTGATATGCAAGATATTGAACAACGTTTATTGTCGCGTTTTAAATGGGGACTTTCTGCCGAATTACAGACACCAGATTTTGAAACTAGAGTATCTATTTTAAGAAATAAGTTATATAGAGATGGCGTTGAGATGCCAGATGATGTTATTGAATATGTCGCGAAACATATCAAAACAAATGTTAGAGAATTAGAAGGGGCAATTATTTCTTTAATCGCTCAATCTTCCTTCAATAAGAAAGAAATCACTATAAATTTAGCTAAAGAAATTGTAGAGAAGTTTGTTAAAAATACAAAACGCGAGGTTTCTATAGATTACATTCAGAAGGTGGTTTCCGATTACTTTCAAATGGATGTCAACACCCTACAATCTAAGACCCGTAAACGTCATATCGTCCAAGCTAGACAACTCGCCATGTTTTTCGCAAAGAAATATACTAAAGCGTCATTAGCAAGTATTGGTTCTCAAATAGGACAACGCGATCACGCTACGGTTCTGCACGCTTGTAAAACTGTGAACAATTTATCTTCAACAGACAAGCAATTCAAGAAATATGTTGAAGACCTTGCTAAAAAATTAGCACTTTAAACCGTTCCCTATATGACACGTATTTTAGTGGTGTGTCTCGGTAATATTTGTCGTTCGCCGTTAGCACACGGTATCTTACAATCAAAACTTCCTGAAGATCAATTTTTTGTTGATTCTGCTGGCACAGGTGCTTATCATTTAGGCCAACAACCCGATGTACGCTCCATAAATGTAGCCAAACAAAACGGTATTGATATCCGTAACCAAAGCGCAAGGCAATTTAAAGTTTCAGACTTTGATGCTTTTGATGTGATATATGCAATGGATGAATCCAACTATAAAGACATTATACGTCTGGCAAGAAACAATCAAGACACTGATAAAGTAAAATTCTTTTTAGACGCCAACCCACACATTTCAAATACTAATGTTCCAGATCCATACCACGGAAACGCTGAGGACTTTAAAGCTGTTTTCAGTTTAATAGAGCTTACTTGCACTAGAATAGTTAAGCAGCTTACCGATTAAGGTAAATGTGATTTCAAATTGTTCTCTGCTTTTTTGTATTTTAGTGAAAATCTCTTGGTATTTCTAAAATGAAAAATTTATCTCTAATTTTATGTGTTTTGCTTTCTTCCATTTCAAATGGACAAGATTTACAACTAGAAGTGTACGCTTCAAATTTAGACCGACCTGTAAACATAAAACATGCGGGTGATGCGAGGCTTTTTGTAGTTGAACAACAAGGTTTTATAAGCATTATCAATGCTGATGGTACAGTTAACCCTACCCCCTTTTTAAATATAGACCCAAAAGTGGGAGCCATAAATAACATAGGAGATGAAAGAGGACTACTCGGTTTAGCTTTTCATCCCGATTATGCTAGTAATGGGTATTTTTATGTCAACTATGTTGATAATAATAGTACTACCGTAATTTCAAGATATACCAGAAATGCTACCAATCCGTCACTTGCAGATCCAAACTCTGAATTAATTATTTTAACCTATTCACAACCGTTTAGCAATCACAATGGTGGTGATTTGGCTTTTGGAGATGACGGGTATTTGTACATATCGTCAGGTGACGGAGGTTCTGGTGGCGATCCGCAAAATAATGCACAAAACACCAATAGTCTGCTAGGTAAAATCCTTAGACTTGATGTTAATAATACAACACCGAGTGAAAACTACAGTATTCCATCAGATAATCACTTTATAGGTGACCCTGCAAGAAAAGAAGAAATTTGGGCCTACGGACTTAGGAATCCTTGGAAATTTTCATTTGATCGGCTTACTGGCGACCTTTGGATTGCTGATGTGGGTCAGAATAACGATGAAGAAATAAACCGATCTTCCGCTACAGCAAGTGGCTTAAATTACGGCTGGAGATGTTACGAAGCCAACACACCCTACAATACAACTGGTTGCCCAGACCAAAGTGCTATCACCTTTCCTGTTGCCGATTACAACCACTTTACAGATGGTGCCTTTAAATGTTCCATCACAGGTGGATATCGCTATAGAGGCTTAGATTATCCTAGTATTGATGGTTGGTATTTCTTTGCCGATTATTGCAGCGGAGAAATAGGTTATTTAATTTACGATAGCGCGAACGATTCATGGGCTATGAGCTTTTCACAATTTACAGGAAGCTGGACGGCATTCGGAGAAGATGTTAATGGTGAACTTTATGTGTCGGATATTCAAACCGGCACTATTTATAAACTTACAGCATCCGCATTGAGTATCACTGATGAAAAAGAAATTGAAGTTTCTATATTTCCGAATCCAGTTGATGACCAATTGAAGCTTGTTTTTTCCTCGGGAAGTATCTCAGACTCTGCCCAAATAACCCTATTTACCACTCAAGGAAAAATTGTAAAAGTACTAAAAACGGATTTTGAAGCGGTTCAAACTATAGATACCTCAGCACTTAATTCTGGGTTTTATATTTTGCAAATTACCACTAAAAATGGCGAACAGTCCACACATAAACTTATTGTAAATTAATGAGCACTCCAAAAGGAAAATTATATCTTATTCCCACGCGACTTGGTGATAATCCACCATTAGAGGTGTTACCTATGTCGATTAAAAAAGTGATAGAAGACCTCAATTCTTATATTGTTGAAAATGAAAAAACCGCGCGTCGTTTTATAAAACGTATTTCACCAAACAAATCTCAACCTTCTTTAAAACTTCAGGTGCTAAATAAATATACAACCGAAGCAGAACGCAATACCTTCTTACTTCCCTGTCTCAATGGTATTTCTATAGGATTACTATCTGAAGCTGGTTGTCCTGCAATTGCAGATCCTGGTAGCGATATTGTAAGTTTAGCTCATCAAATGGGTATTCGAGTTGTTCCCCTTGTTGGTCCTTCA
>CAYMDB010000374.1:415-3167 GCA_964388865.1 uncultured Flavobacteriaceae bacterium | reverse complement strand
TAAGAATATTGATTAATAGCACTACAAATATACAAATTATACCTATTCTTAAAAGGACTTGAAGCTGATTTTAACAAGAGATAACAGGCTTTTCGACAATTAGCTATATGTTATCGACAAACGACGTCATATCAATTTTTTGAACCCATTTTAATACGTAAGTTTACGTAGTTGCGGTTAAAAATTAACACTGTGTTATCCTAAAACGACACTGTCAATACACTATTTCGTAAATAAAAGCTCTCTATATTTTGTTAAAGGCCATAACTGGTCATCAATCATCAGCTCAAGTTTATCACAATGGTATCTGATATCGTCAAACAATGGCTTTACTTCGGTGCAATACCCTTGAGCTTTCTTTTCTGTGTTAGTAAGTTTATTTAATGATTTTCGCGCCTCTGTCATCGTGGTAACTAAAGAATTTATAGCTTCAATATGTTTAGAAATTTGTTCTATGAGGTGCAACTGTTCCTTGGCTAAGGATTTAAAACTATCACCGTAAATTGTTTTTAATCCAGTGACATTCTTTACTAATATATTTTGATAGCGCACAGCTGTCGGTACGACGTGGTTTCGAGCAATATCACCTAAAACACGACTCTCAATTTGAATGTGTAAAATATACTCTTCAACTTCAATGTAGTAACGAGCTTCTAATTCTACTTTATTCATAACTCCTAAGTTTTCAAACAGCTCAATGGCCTCCTTCGAAATCTTCACTTTTAATGCATCTGGTGTGGTTTTATTATTACTTAAACCGCGTTTCTTAGCTTCCTTTTCCCAAGCTTCGCTGTAACCATTACCTTCAAAAAGTATAGCTTTAAAGGTTTTAATATATTCCCTTAATACATTAAAAATAGCATCGTCTTTTTTCATGCCTTTGCCATCAATTAGAGCATCAACTTCAATTTTAAAGTCTATTAATTGTTGAGCCACAATACTATTTAAAACCGTCATTGGGTTCGCACAATTAGCTGTTGAGCCGACGGCTCTAAATTCGAATTTATTTCCCGTAAAGGCGAAAGGAGATGTTCTGTTTCTATCTGTATTATCGAGCAATATCTCTGGTATTTTACCAACTACGTTCAGTTTTAAGTCTGTTTTTTCTTGGGGAGACAATTTGCCTTTAGTAACGGTTTCTAACTCTTCTAAAACGCTGGTGAGTTGTTTGCCAATAAAAACTGAAATGATTGCAGGAGGAGCTTCATTAGCACCTAGTCGATGATCGTTACTTGCAGAAGCAATAGCAGCCCTTAATAATTCTTCATGAGTTTGAACTGCTTTAATTGTATTAATAAAAAAAGCTAAAAACTGAAGATTACTCATAGGGGTCTTTCCCGGAGACAATAGATTCACGCCCCTGTCCGTGCTTAAACTCCAGTTATTATGCTTACCTGAGCCGTTAACACCAGCAAAAGGTTTTTCGTGCAGTAGGACTTTAAAGTTATGCCGTTCAGCAATTTTCTGCATAACATCCATTAATAAAGAGTTATGATCAACCGCTAAATTAGCTTCTTCAAAAATTGGTGCTAATTCAAACTGATTTGGGGCCACTTCATTATGTCTTGTTTTTACAGGAATACCAAGCAGCACGCACTCGTTTTCTAAATCACGCATATACGCCAATGCTCTGTTTGGTATGGTTCCAAAATAATGATCGTCTAATTGCTGACCTTTAGCTGGTGAATGCCCTAAAAGTGTTCGCCCCGTTAACATAATATCTGGTCGGGATGCTGCTAAAGTACGGTCTATTAAAAAGTACTCTTGCTCCCAGCCTAGAGATGTATTTACTTTTTTTACATTTTTATCAAAATATTTACAAACCGCCACCGCCGCCTGATCTACCGCATGAAGCGCTCTTAACAACGGGGTTTTATAATCTAAAGCCTCACCAGTGTAAGACACAAACACCGTTGGAATACATAAGGTTGTCCCATAAACAAAAGCGGGCGATGTAGGATCCCATGCGGTATATCCTCTGGCTTCAAAGGTATTTCTTATACCGCCACTTGGAAAACTTGACGCATCTGGCTCTTGTTGAACGAGTTGATTTCCACCAAATTGTTCAATAGCTAAACCATCTCCTATGGTTTCAAAAAAAGCATCATGCTTTTCAGCGGTTGCACCTGTTAAAGGCTGAAACCAATGTGTGTAATGCGTTGCACCTTTTGAAATGGCCCACTCCTTCATTCCTGTTGAGATATGATCCGCAACAAGTCGGTTTATTTTGCTACCCTTACTAATAGCCTCTAAAATGCTCTTTAACGCCGCTTTCGTTAAATATTGACGCATTGCAGCTTCATTAAATACATGAGATCCAAAGACTTCTGAGCGCCTTTTGTAATCTTCAATTTTTAATGGTGTTCTATTTAAGGATTCCTTAACAGCAAAAAATCTTAATGTTGACATATTCTTAGTTATTTCCAACAATAATACGAATTATTAAATTTTAAAACTATACCCGTAAAAAAAATAGGGTATTAATAATTATTAATACCATTATAATTAAAGTACCCCTATTTTTTTTGACTAAAAGAAAAAAAAAGCAATATTTGTAACGCTAATAAATTAAATTGTAATACAATGAGTAAATCTAAATTAGAGTACATTTGGCTTGACGGTTATAAGCCTACTCAAAACATGAGAAGTAAAACAAAAGTTGAAGAAGATTTTAGCGGTAAACTCGAAGATTGCCCTATTTGGTCTTTTGATGGGTCATCGACTAGACAAGCCTCTGGTGGTTCTTCTGACT
>CAYMDB010000374.1:0-405 GCA_964388865.1 uncultured Flavobacteriaceae bacterium | reverse complement strand
GACTGTTTATTAAAACCTGTTGCTATTTACCCAGACCCTGCCAGAGACAATGGTTTTTTAGTAATGACTGAAGTTTTAAATGCAGATGGAACTCCACATGAATCTAATGGAAGAGCAACTATTGAAGATGAAGATAATGATTTTTGGTTTGGTTTTGAACAAGAGTACTTTATCATGGATACACATACACAACTACCTTTAGGCTTTCCTATCGGTGGTTATCCTGCACCTCAAGGTATGTATTACTGTTCTGTTGGTGGAAAACATACGCACGGCAGAGGCTTAGTAGAGGAACATGCCGATTTGTGTATTGCCGCCGGTCTTAATTTTGAGGGTATCAACCAAGAAGTGGCCTCAGGTCAGTGGGAATTTCAATTATTTGCTAAAGGTGCCAAAAAAGCTGGT
>CAYMDB010000373.1:0-3169 GCA_964388865.1 uncultured Flavobacteriaceae bacterium | reverse complement strand
AATTATAAAGTACGACAAATACAACGAAATTTATATCAGCCCGAAAACGAACGATAGCTTTATAGAGAAAATACTCGAACTAAAAAATGATATTAAAATATCTGAGTGAAAATCGAAGTCTTAAGAGTTTGTTCGCTAAGTTTAATCCAAACAAAACGTCTTATTCTCACTGAGAATCCCATAAAGAATCATCCCATTTTTTTAAGACCTTAAAATTCTTTCAAAACAGTTAATAATCTCACTTCATTCTTTGTCATTATACAGCAAAGCATCATAACTTTGTTTTTTATAATTTTGGCATATTGCTATCGCAATAATAATAGGATGTGATTAAAATTGCCCTGATGTAGTCCACTAAAATTCGGTCTTAAAAAAAAAGCTATGAATACATCTAAATTGATAGAGGTTATCAACCAGCAGAAACAAGAAATCACCGTTTCGATGACCTTGAAACGCGAATCGCAACGCTTCACCTTATTACTTTTTAATACGTTTTTTGACAAAGAAACGGATGCAAAACAGGCGCTAGAAACTCTAGAAGATTTATTTCTTGTAATACGAAATCTAGCCTGCCCTGATATTAAAGGTAAACCCTGTAAAACTTGGAACGATTTTACGGAGGTAATTCCAGAGTTGTTTTGCAGTTTAAACAAGGATGCCTTGGCTATTTTTAATAATGATCCTGCGGCAAAGTCCATTGAAGAAATTTATATGGCCTACCCTGGTTTTTTAGCCATTGCCACCTACCGCATGGCACGAAAATTTTATCTTTTAGGGCTTCCACTAATTCCTAGGTTAATGACTGAATATGCGCATCAAATTACTGGGATAGATATACATCCTGGTGCTCATATTGGTGCCTCATTTTTTATAGATCATGGTACAGGTGTGGTAATTGGTGAAACTACAGAAATACATAACCATGTTAAAATCTATCAAGGAGTAACATTGGGTGCTCTAACAGTGAAAAAGGAGGAAAAAGATAAAAAAAGACACCCTACAATTGAAAATAATGTAACAATTTATGCCAATTCTACCATCCTAGGAGGAAATACCGTAATTGGAGAAAATAGCATTATAGGTGGAAATACTTGGTTGACGAAATCCGTTGCAAAAAATTCTATTGTAACCCACAGTCCGCAACTAGAAATACTAACAAAAGCACCTAGAACCAATGAATAAAACCTTAATTGATCAAATAGGAAATACGCCACTTGTAAAATCCATGGCACTAAACACCAATCCAAATGTGACGCTTTATTTTAAGCTTGAAGGCAATAATCCTGGTGGTAGCGTAAAAGATAGAGCGGCATACAACATGATTAAAAATGCGCTAGATTCAAAAACAATTACCAAAACTACCAAACTTATTGAAGCCACTAGCGGTAACACAGGAATTGCATTAGCCATGATTGCTAGTATTTTTAATCTCGAAATAGAACTGGTTATGCCAGATAATGCTACCAAGGAACGTGTACAAACCATGCGTGCCTACGGAGCTAAAGTGACGCTGCACCCTGAAGGCATAGAAGGGGCTAGAGACTATGCCGATGCCAAGGTAGCAAACGAAGGTTATTATGCCTTTAATCAGTTTGCTAATGAGGACAATTGGAAAGCACATTATAAAACCACAGGACCAGAAATATGGCGAGATACGGAAGGTAAAGTCACTCATTTTGTGGCTACCATGGGAACCACTGGTACCATAATGGGAACCTCTACGTTTTTAAAAGAACAAAATAAATCCATTCAAATTGTAGGTGTTCAGCCTATGGACGGCTCTCAAATACCGGGCATTAGAAAATGGCCCGAAGCCTATTTACCTAAGATTTTTGACGCTTCAAAAGTCGATCAAATTTTTGAGGTCAACCGTGATGAATGTATACATATGACCAGAAGACTCGCGAAAGAAGAAGGCATATTGGCTGGCATGAGTAGTGGTGGTTCTGCAGCAGTTGCGCTAAAATTAGCCAATCAACTTGAAAGTGGAATAATTGTAAGTATTATTTGCGATCGTGGTGACCGGTATTTGTCTTCTGAGCTTTTTGAAGATCTCTAACAAACAACTTAAAGCATTTTTAAGGTATTGACTTCTTGTTCTGTTAAGATTTTCCAATGGCCGCGAGGAATATCCTTTTTAGTTAAATGGCCAATAGCAACACAATCAATTTTTACGATGTCGTAACTGAGATTGTCAAATATGGTTCTTAAAATGGTATTTCCTGTGTTTTTAATTTTTATACCAATCTGATTTTTAGATTCGCCTTCAATATAACTAATCTCTTCAACGGCAACGAGTTTACCATCAACTTTAAAGCCTTCTTGAATCTTTTTTAAATCTTCAAACTTTAGATTTTTATCTAATTCAATTTGAAACAATCGCGCCACTCCATGTTTAGAATTCGTAAATTTCTGAACAATCCTGTCATCATTAGTAAAAAGTAATAAACCCAAAGAATTTCGACCTAAACGGCCAATAGGTTTAATGTTGGCACTTGTAGCATTGGCTACCAAATCCATAACTGTGCGTCCTTTGCCTTCGGCTGTAGTGGTTGCAAAGCCTTTTGGTTTGTTTAATAACACATAAACGTTGGGTTCTGGGTTGATGCGTCTTCCATCAAAACGCACTTCGTCAGAACGCTTTACTTTATACCCCATTTCAGTTATTACGGTACCGTTAACAGACACTAAACCAATGGCGATATTTTCATCGGCCTCACGACGCGAACATATACCCGAATTGGCTACGTATTTATTTAAACGAATCTCATCTGGATTTGATGTAGACTTTGGTTTTGATGCAACTTTTTTCTTAAATGGTGCATTTCCTCTAGCAAAACTTTTGGTTTTACTATTAGCAGTTCCTCTTCCTGAAGCCTTTCCTTTTCCCTTGCTATCTTGATGTCTACTCATGTTGTAATTTTTTGCAAAGGTATAACATTAGTATACATCTTTGACTTAAATGTTGTAGTAGTTTAACAACCTGCACTCCTATTGGTTTTTTCAGTGCATTCAGAGGTTCTATATCCTATTTAAAACTACAGACACGTCTATCAATAAGATTGAGAACACCCCTAGGACTATAATGAACTTTAAAATATTATGCAATAGTAGGTAATGGATTTTAGTATGCGATTTCCAAAGAATCAAAAGAAAAATAATCATAACG
>CAYMDB010000372.1:0-3175 GCA_964388865.1 uncultured Flavobacteriaceae bacterium | reverse complement strand
TTTTTGAAAACCCTTACAACATCCGTTGTAAGGGTTTTTTGCTTTTTGAAGGGTTTGGAGTGATTGTAGAGAATCTTAATCTATAAGTTCTCTAAAAAAGTGCAGTCTTAATTATAAAATTTATTTCTTCTTATTGAATATGCTATTCAGAATGGTATTAATCCCTATGAACAAGAATGCAATAGCAGCGATACACAATAGTACGGCGAGTATGAGTAAAGGAATGTAAAGAGGTTTTTCTTTGTTACTTAAGGCAAGATGAAGTAAAGTAGGACCAGTAAACATCAGAAAAAGGCATAATAACATTTGTCTTAAGCCTTTGGTTAAAATATCTTTGTTTGTTCTATTGTTATTCTCTTCCATATTTAATGCTGTCTCTTACATTCTTATAGGTCGTTAAAAGGTCTAAGGCCTTTTCTTTTGAAACCTTAAGTTCGCTCATAATCATTGTAACACCTCTTTCTACCAACTTATCATTGCTTAACTGCATATCTACCATCTTGTTGCCTTTTACCTTTCCTAATTGAATCATCGCAGTGGTAGTAATCATGTTTAGAACAAGTTTTTGAGCGGTACCAGCTTTCATTCTAGAGCTGCCTGTTAAAAACTCCGGACCTACAATTACTTCAATAGGATATTTTGCTGTTAAGGATAACGGGCTATTTTTATTACAGGTAATACAGCCAGTAATTATGTTGTTATCATTACATATTTTCAGGGCGTGAATTACATAAGGGGTCGTGCCTGAGGCTGCTATTCCGATGACGATATCCTTTTCGGAAATGTTATGGTTTTGCAAATCGATCCAACCCAGACTTGTAGAATCCTCGGCATTTTCAACGGCTTTTCTAATGGCACTATCACCACCAGCGATTAAGCCAACGATCAAATCGTGTGCAACGCCAAATGTTGGTGGACATTCAGAAGCATCTAAAATACCTAATCTTCCACTTGTTCCAGCTCCTATGTAAAAAAGCCGACCACCATTTTTTAATTGGTTGACCGCTTGTTTGATAAGAGCCTGAATTTGGGGAAGGGCTTTTTCTACAGCAAGCGGCACCTTTTTATCTTCCGTATTTATATGTGAAGTAATCTCGTTAATGGTCATATTTTCGAGATTATTGTAATTTGAATCCTGCTCAGTAGTTTTGGTGAATGTCATGGTTTAAAGATAGTAAATACTTTTACTGAATGGTATATATCAGTTCATCAACTTCTGACAGTCTAAAATATCCAAACGGATAATTATCAGGATTTGTTTCATTGATGCAGTTACCTCTAACAGTTGCCGGTTGGGTTTCAAATGGCCCGCCACTTTCATCGCTACCTTGCTGTAGTAAGATAAACATAAAATCGTAAAAGCGTTTTGAAACCCCGTAATTCCTAATAGTCACTTCATCACCTGGTTCTAGGTCTTCTTCAGTATAATATCCGAAAATTTGATTACCGTTAGTAAACCGATCTTCATAAACTGCAAGGGTGGGAATTAAAGGAATATCGCTAATAAATTCAAAGAAATAGTAATTTTCCTCATCTATCGGATCTGTATAATAAGCTTTAAGCTCCACATCTTCTCCTGTAAATCCGCTGTCGTTATTTTGTTCTACATAATCTATTGATGCGACAGACTTCAAAGTTTCAGTGGCGGTGTAGGTTTCGCCATCATAATTTATAGTTAACGTGTAGGTTTCATTAATTACAGGAAGGAAATTACTGTTTCGATAAATTCCCGAGTTAGCATCCTCAACAAAATTAAAGACATTATAATTGGTATCCGTTATTTGTATAACAGCATCATTTGCTGGAGGTGTATTCTCATTAAAAAAGGGTGCAGATAAACTAAGTTTAATACTTTGAGTATTGCCATCTGTATTTTTATACCAATTGATAGAGGCCTCTATCACTAATCGTGGTTCAGCTTCGTTTAAGTTGACGTCTACCACATCCTCACAACTGTTAAGTAAGAGAAATACCATTACAATAGAGAGTATGTTTATGCTCAAGATACGTTTTGAGCTAATATTTAAAGAAGATTTAATTAAATGATTCATACGTTAAAACTTAAAATTATATGAGACCGATGGCACTATTCCAAAAATAGCTAATCTTAGAGCTTCGTTAGTGCCTGTGTTTCTGTTTTCTCTAAAAGTGATGCTCGCTGCATTTCTTCTGTTATAAATATTGTAAATTCCAAAGACCCATTCACCTTTAAAATTTTTATCGCTATTAGGATTTGGACTATAATTAGCAGCTAAATCTAAACGATGATAGGTTGGTAAGCGACTTGAATTTCTTAAATCGAAGCTCGGTACAACAATGCCATTGTATTGATATTGGCCATTAGGAAATGTTGCAGGTTGCCCCGTTTGTAATAAAAAATTTGAACTCAAAGACCATTTTTTGTTCAATTCATAGCTTCCGGTTAAAGAGATATCATGGGTTTTGTCAAAAGGAGTTTTATACCATTCGCCATTATTAATACCAGTTTCAATAGCTGTTCTACCAGGAGTTCGTTGTTCTGACTTAGACAGTGTATACGCTAGCCATCCTTTTAATTTCCCTTCATTTTTTCTAAGAAGGACTTCTAAGCCATAAGCTCTTGCCTCTCCATTTAAAATTACTTGTTCTATAGCATTGTTGGCTATTAAGTCCGCACCATCTATATAATCAATTCTGTTTTCAATAGTTTTATAAAACGTTTCCAATTCTAAAGAATACTTGTTGTCTTTAAAGGTTTTAAAATAACCCAAGGCCACTTGATCCAATAGTTGTGGTTTTACATATTTTCCACTTGGTGTCCATACATCTAATGGAGTAGGAGAGCTTGTATTAGAAAGCAAGTGCAGATACTGACTCATTCTGTTATAACTTGCTTTTACCGAAGAATTATCATTTAGTTGATACGCTATAGCTAAACGGGGCTCTAAATTAGCAAAGGATGCAATCACATCGCTTCTTTTAAAGGATTCAGTTCCTATGGGTTCAGCTTTTTCGTAAATCTGCAAACTTTCATTAAAGCTAACGGCATGGTCGTTTTCATACCTATTTAATTCATCTTGTCCTAATCGGTGAAATGTACTGAAGCGGGCACCATAACTAGCAGAAAGTTTATTACTCAGCTGATGCTCAGCATCGAGATAAATGGCATTTTCAAAGGCATATTTATCAATGAGTT
>CAYMDB010000371.1:0-3184 GCA_964388865.1 uncultured Flavobacteriaceae bacterium | reverse complement strand
TCAACCAAAGGTCTTCAACTACAAGATATAATTTTGCTATTGATGGCGGTACGGCGGTTTGGAATGGTAAAAACCTAGGAAATTCTGTCGTAAGGACAGGGGTGTATTTGGTGTTAATTTCAGATTTAGAGTCCTTTGAAAGTAAGGTTTTAAAAGTGCTTATCGTACGCTAAAGGATGCTGACTAAAAACAATATCATTGTACTTTCTAAACTCAAATATCGCGATTACGATCTCATTGTAAAGTGTTACACCCAACAACGCGGTGTGGTGAGTTATCTGTTAAGAGGGGTTTTAAATTCTAAGCGCGGATCGGCTAAAACGGTGTATTTTCAAGCCTTGTCTCAGCTTCAAATTGAAGAGCAATACAAGGCCAATCAAACTTTGCATACGCTAAAAGATGTAAGATTCAATTATGTTTACAAAAGCCTTCACACTAATATTTACAAAAGTGCTATTGTACTGTTCTTGTCGGAAATCTTGTCTAATGTGCTCAAAGAGGAGGAAAGGAACATGGATTTATTCGATTATATTGAAACGGCGCTTCAGTATTTAGACAACGAAGATCAGTTTTCTAATTTCCACTTGTTGTTTTTACTAAAACTTACGCGTTATTTAGGTGTTCAGCCGGAGGACGTTCATGACAGGTCTCCGTATTTTAATTTGGAAACTGGAATTTTTGAAACTACATCGCGTGGTCGGTATTCGGTGTCAGGGGAAAAATTAGCCTTGCTTAAACGCTTGTTAGGCACAAATTTTGATGATTTAGATAGTGTAAAAATTAATGCCAAACAGCGCCAAGACTTTTTAGCGATGCTCTTACTTTATTTTGAATTGCATCTGGGTAGTTTTAAAAAACCGAAGTCTTTACAGGTGCTTAACGCGGTATTTCATTAAGCCCACATCTTTAGAATCTCTATAATGATCTATAAATTAGACCTGAACTATTTCAGCTTTATCAGTATTTTTTTTGTGCTTTGTCTGCAAAGCTTTGAGGCTCAAAACATCACTGTTTTAGAGTCTGGAACCGAGCTTCCCATTGCTGGGGTATCTATTTATAATGTTAAGAAAACAAAGTTGGTTGTTACGGACTTCAACGGAATCGCCTCTTTAGACCGCTTTAACACTTCAGAAACCCTATATTTTCAGAACTTTTTATACGCGCCATTACAGCTTCAAAAGGCAGAGCTTAGTGCCACTAACAATCTTGTGTATCTCAGTGCTAGAGTAGAGGGTTTAAATGAAATTGTGTTGTCGGCTTCTAAATTTCAGCAACGCAAGCGTGATATTCCGAAGATTATTTTACGTTTAGATGCCGAGGAAATTGCCTTTGCCAATCCACAAACTAGTGCTGATCTTTTAGAAAACACAGGAAACATTTATATTCAAAAGAGTCAACTTGGAGGTGGGAGTCCTATGATAAGAGGGTTTTCTACGAATCGTCTTTTAATTACGGTGGATGGGGTGCGAATGAACAACGCGATTTTTAGAGGAGGGAATCTTCAAAATGTGATTTCTATAGACCCTTTTTCGGTGCAACATACCGAAGTAACTCTTGGTGCGGGTGCAGTGGTGTACGGAAGTGATGCTATTGGTGGAGTGCTGAGTTTTTACACCAAAAAACCCCAACTTTCTTATCGAGATACGTTGTATTTATCTGGAAATGCACAGCTGCGTTATGCCAGTGCCAATACCGAAAAAACAGGTCATTTTGATTTTAATTTGGGTTATAAAAAATGGGCTTTTTTGACTAGTGTGAGTTATTCTGATTTTGACGATTTACGGATGGGAAGTCATGGTCCCGAGGCGTATCTCAGACCCAATTATGTGATTAGAGCTAACGGTGAGGATTTAATGGTTACTAATCCGGATCCTTTAGTGCAAACCCCAACAGGTTATGATCAGGTGAATCTGATGCAAAAAGTGCGCTATGAACCTTCAGACCGTCTCTCTTTTGATATGGGCTTGTACTATTCGAGTACCTCAGATTATGCGCGCTATGATCGTTTAATTCGCTATCGCGGGGAGAACTTAGGCTCTGCAGAATGGAATTACGGTCCGCAAGACTGGTTTATGGGGAATCTACAGTTTACTAAGCTGAGTAGCAGTTCTAATTTATACGATCAAGTTCAAACGACCTTGGCTTATCAAAACTTTAAAGAAAGCCGATGGAATAGAGATTTTGAATCGGCTGTCCAGGTGGAACGTGCGGAAGCTGTGGATGCCATTTCGTTTAATTTAGATTTAGAAAAGACACTCAATGCCAAGACCAGTGTGTTTTATGGGGTTGAATATTTGCATAATACGGTTGGTTCAGAAGGATCTGATTATAATATCGATACTCAGACACGCACAGCAACCGTTACTCGCTATCCAGATGCAGCCACCTGGCAGTCTATGGCGGCTTATGCCAGTTTAAAGCACAAGCCGAATTCTAAATTTGTGGTTCAAACGGGGTTACGTTATAATCAAGTGCTTGCTAAGGCCGATTTTACAGCCAATAACGTCTTTTTAAACCTTCCTTTTGATGCTGCCGAGATCAATACTGGAGCGTTAACCGGAACGGCAGGAATCACTTGGGCACCGAGTACGCTGATGCAATGGAAGTTGAATGCCTCTACGGCCTTTAGGGCTCCGAATATTGATGATATGGGCAAGGTCTTTGATAGTGAGCCCGGAGCTGTGGTGGTACCAAATTCTCATTTACAAGCGGAATATGCCTACAGTGGTGAGTTGGGTTTACAGCTGAATTTTGAAACTAAGGTCGTTTTAGATTTGGCGACTTACTACACCTTTTTAGATAATGCTTTAACACGAAGAGCTTACACGTTGAATGGTGAAAGTGAACTTTTTTATGATGGTGTATTGAGTGAGGTTCAGGCTATACAGAATGCTTCAAAAGCCTGGATTTATGGCTTTGAAGTGGGCTTGGATGTTCACTTTACAGAGGCTTTACGGCTGAGGTCGCAGTATAATGTCATTGGCGGCACGGAGGCCATTAATGGGGTGGAAGCCCCTGTGCGGCATGTGGCTCCTTATTTTGGACGAACCCATCTTATTTGGAAAAACGGGAAGTGGCATTGGGATGCCTTTGTGGTGTATAACAATGAGCTGTCTTTTAATCAGATGGCACCTTCTGAGCGCACTAAGGCTTATCTTTATGCTTTAGATGCTAATGAACAGCC
>CAYMDB010000370.1:0-3187 GCA_964388865.1 uncultured Flavobacteriaceae bacterium | reverse complement strand
ATGCCAAAATTTCAAATCTGAGTTCAAATTGAGATTTTTAAGGTTCGACTAATTACTGAACAAGATCCAAGAATAAAAACCTATGATAGTCTTACAACTAAATATTCCGAAGCTATTCAACAGTTTTTAAAAGGATCACGCAGTGACAATTCGGCACTAAAAACTTTAAAATTAAAAGTTGATAAAGTCTATAATTCGTTCGCCAAAGAAGAATTAAGTAAACACAATATTTTACCGCCGCCTCCTTTTCCTACAGTTCAGAAAACTCCGAAAACTATTCTAAGTATTCTTATTAAAGACAATGGTGAACTTATCATTAATAACAAACCTGGTGACCTTGGCACTTTAGAAATATTTTTACAAAATCTTGATATACCTAAAGAATATACTATAAGTTTTAATACTGAAAACCAAGACTCTCAATCAGATATCGAAAAAGTATTATACCTTTTAAAGAAATATAAGATTCTAATTGATTCTAATTCAATTGAACTACCTTCACAACAAGAAAAAGCAACAGCAAAACAAGTTGCCGAGTATAATACATGGGCAAAAAAAATAAATGCTGCTGTGGCAAAAGCAGAAGCAAGTCATAAGACTGAATATCCTATTCTTAAGCAAAAAGATGTAGAAAACTATAAATACATCTACAATATTATGACAGCGGAACAGAAAAAAGTATCTGAAGCTTTTCCACAATTACCGCCTCCACCGCCGCCAGCACCGCCAGCACCACCAGCACCGCCAGAAAAAGGTTCTTCATCAAACACGAATCAAACCCCAATTTTACCGCTTATTAATGGCAAAAAAGTAAATTCAGAACAGTTGTCTATGACTGCCAATGAGTTTAAGTCAATAGTGCTCTCATTACCGAATAGTGAGCTTCAAAGTTTTAAGTTAAAGATTCCAGGTTTTAAAACTAAAGCTATTAAAGGAGATAAAATATCTAAAGAAGCTATATCAATTCTTAATGAAGCGCTTACAAAAGATCTTACGGTACTAATCTTTAATATTACAGATGACCGTGATACAAAAGTAAGCCCCCTTAGTATTAAAATTATTGACACCATATCAAAAACACCATCTCATAAAAATGATCTTGAGGAGAAAATGTTGATTGGTTATGGTAAGCAGCCGTCTAAAATTAATTCCGCGGATTTAACCCATAGAAAACTCATTTTAAAATTAAGCCAAAATCAAAGTAAACCTTTGGTTTATCAACTCAATGGCAAAAAAAGTAGTTATTCTGAAATTGCTACTTATGAAAGAGACAATCCCGAATCCGATATCAATTTTAAATCAGGCGAGGTTAATACCTTGGAATTTTCTGAAAATACGGGAGAACAAATGTCGTTGGGTGAGCTTCAAAAAATATACAGCTCCCTTTTTGAAAATTACGACCAAAACACGTCTAAAAAGACCATTCAATATTGGCCCACAGAAAATAAGAGCTGTTTAAAATTTCCAAAGACCTTCAGTATAAAAAAAGACAAAACCTTTAATATAAAATGTATTGATCAACACAAAAAAAATGAGCTTCAAATTTTTGATGAATCGGAAAATCTTGTTTATTCAAAACAAAATTATAACAACGGATGGGACGGTACTTTAAATGAATCAACTGCTAAAAACAACACCGATAAAATCAATTCGGGCACTTATTATTACATGTTTAAATCCCAGAAAGAACGACAACACATGGCAGGAAGATTCACAGTAAAAAACGACTAAATTATAGTCTAGCTTCAATATCCATTTTAATTTGCTTTGCAATTAAATTACTCAAAACCTCACAGGTTTCAAAAACCTGTGAGGTTTCTTATATTAAAGAATAAACATGGATTTAAAAGTAGCACCTACTACTTTAATTTTTTCCAAATAGTGTAACAAAACATAGGTATCAACGTTCTAATAGTCAATTCATCAACCTGCCCTGAGCTTGTCGAAGGGTCTAAAACCAATCACTTATGTTAAAGCAATTCTTCATCCTTTGTTCTGGCGCAGATACCGATATATTAAAGGACTGCTCCATCGGCGAGCAAAACAAATATGCGGGTATTGGCGCCACTGTTTTCTTTACGGCTGTAATGGCCACTATTGCCTCTAGCTATGCCCTTTACACAGTTTTTGACAACCTCTATTCTTCTATTTTATTTGGTGTTATTTGGGGGTTACTCATTTTTAATTTAGACCGCTATATTGTATCCACCATCAAAAAACGTGAAAATTTTTTAGACGAATTACTGCAAGCCACACCACGGATTTTCTTAGCTGTGATTATCGCTGTGGTGATTTCAAAACCTTTAGAACTGAAGATTTTTGAAAAGGAAATTAATCAAGTCCTTTTAGAGCAAAAAAATGAATTAACACTCGCCAATCAGAATCAGATTGCTGAGCAATTCAACCCGAAAATTGCCGATCTTGAAAAGCAAATCTCTAGTCTTCAAACACAAATTAATACTAAAGAAACCGAAGTGAATGCCCTTTACGATACTTACATTTCTGAGGCCGAAGGTACCGCAGGTACAAAATTACTAGGCAAAGGTCCGGTTTACAAAGAAAAACGCGACAAACACGATGCCGGTTTAGCAGAACTTCAGCAATTAAAAACAGATAATAAAGCTAGAATTGCAAATCTCGAAAACACCATTGCAGAACTGAAAGGCAATTACGAGGCCAATGTTAGCGCCACTCAAACTATTATTGATAATTTTGATGGACTAATGGCAAGAGTCACTGCCTTAGGTAAACTACCTTGGCTGCCTTCCTTTTTTATTTTCCTATTATTTCTAGCTATTGAGACCTCGCCAATTGTTGCAAAACTATTATCCCCTAAGGGAGAGTTTGATTTCCGATTAGAAGATCAAGAAACCACCATAAAAACCTGGACCATGCAGCAGGTGGCAGAACGCAAACTGCTCCTTAAAACCGATAACGACATCAACAATAAAGTCTATACCGAAATAGCAGATGAAGCCGACCTAATGAACTATAAACGCAAAAAAGCCATGGAATTAATGCAACTGCAAGCGGATGCCTTTTTACAAAAGCAAAAAGGAGTACTCTAAGACCTTAACCATGCTGAAAAGGGAAATATTTGGCAAAATCTTCTAAAGGTTTCATATTTTTAACCATTGTTGTCCGATAAAACATTTTAAAAGTGGGATTTCCAATACAGGATTTCCCA
>CAYMDB010000369.1:0-3205 GCA_964388865.1 uncultured Flavobacteriaceae bacterium | reverse complement strand
ATTTTGGTGTCGAAATGAAAAACCTGACTTTCAAAATTTTTGTAATTAACTAGAGATAGTGTGTTTAGATTCATAAAAATGGAATGATTTGCTTGATTTTAGGGGTTTTGCAAAGCATTTTAGAGCTAAAAGATTAATCAAAAATAACAAATAAATAGGCTTTTAAATCCCAATAAAAATTTTATTTTTGCGCACGCACAAAATGACAATTATGGCAACGTATAAGAAAAGAGGCTACAAACCAAAAACAAAAAAGGAGAAGGACGAAATTGCTGAAGACGATTCAACAACGGCAGAGGTATTTAACACCTTAGATGAGGGAGCTTCGAAAACGGAAGAGTGGTTTGTAAACAATCAGAACTATATTATTGGTGCTATTGGGGTTATTGCCCTCATTGTTTTAGGTTATTTAGGCTACAAGAAATTTGTTGCTGAACCGAAATACAAAGAAGCTATGAATGAAATGTACACGGCTAAAAAGTATTTTGATGATGCGGTTAGCGGAATTTCTTCAGATTCACTTTACAAAATGTCTTTAGAAGGTGGTGAAGGTAAGTATGGTATGGTTGATATCGCTAGCGAGTACAGTGGTTCACCTGCAGCAAACCTCGCCAATTATTACGCTGGTATGGCCTACTTAAACTTAAGAGATTATCAAAATGCCATAGAATATTTAAGTGATTTTTCTAGCGATGATAAAATGTTAGATCCAATTGCCAAAGGTGGTATTGGTGATGCTTTTGTTCAATTAGAGCAATTAAAAGAAGGTCTCGAATATTATGAAAAAGCCTTTAAAGCGAATATTAATGAGTATACGACTCCGCTATACTTAATGAAAGCAGCTCGTGTTGCGATAGAATTAGGACAGAATGAAAAAGCTTTAGGTTATTTAAAACGTATCAACTCTGAATTCTCTACTTCAGCGGAAGCAACAGAAGCGAAAGTATTAATAGGAAAAGTAGAAGCAAGCTTATAAGGTATGGCTACAGAAAACCATAATTTATCACATTACGATAAAGCAACAATCCCAAACGCGAAAGATTTTCGGTTTGGGATTGTTGTTTCAGAATGGAATTCTCCCATAACTGAAGGCCTTTATAAAGGGGCAAGAGAAGCCCTAGTAGACTGTGGAGTGAAGGAAGATCATATTGTACGTTGGAATGTTCCTGGAAGTTTCGAATTGATCTACGGCTGTAAAAAAATGCAGCAACCTAAAATTTTTGATGCGATTATAGCTATTGGCTCGGTGATACAAGGTGAAACGAAACATTTCGATTTTGTTTGCGAAGGCGTGACTCAAGGCATCAAAGATCTCAATGTGCTCAACGACACACCAGTTATTTTCTGCGTACTTACCGATAACAACATACAACAATCTATAGATCGTTCTGGTGGAAAACACGGTAATAAAGGTACCGAAGCCGCTATTGCAGCCATTAAGATGGCTTTTTTGAATAGGGAGTAGGTGTTGCTTACTTGTTAGGGTGAAGTTGTGTAAAAGACTAGATGCTAGACAGATAGAAGCTGGAGGCTAGAAGATAGAAGCTGGAAGCTGGAAGATAGAATTTAGAAGTCAGGAGCTTGAAATTAGACACTGCTTACTTTTTACTATATACACTTTTACACTAGACACTAGACACCTAGAAGCTAGAAGCTAGAGGCCGGAAGTTCAAAGCCAGACTTTACACTTTACACTAGACACTTTTCACGAAACCCAGCTCTGGCATCCTTTTTGTTTATAATTTTAAGGCATCCTTAAGGAATATTTCCTTGTATTTTCTGTACTTTTGAAAAGACCTATGGTTTAAATTACAAGACATTTGTTTAATCAAAGAAAAAATAAACGATTTTCTTATAGGCCTCGTTTTCAGGATTCTGAAGAAAAAAAGTTGAAAGGCGACTTCGAGACGAAATGGAATGACGCTAGGGGTGGTACAAAGCGACGTGGAAGTAGGCTAAGTTCCTTATCCGGTTTAATTCTAATTCTAGTTGTTATTGTTGTTTTAATGTATATCCTCGAAGGCTATATGAATTAATGATATTATGGGATTAATAAAATTAAAAAAGAATAAAAAGTTTAATTATAAGCCACGTTATTATAAAGGTGAAGGCAATCCGTACGAACTAAAGCACAGATTTGATGAGCATAGAACCACGGTGAGTCCTGCAAAGGGCATAAAAGGAAAGATTAATGCCGCCGTAGATGATTATAAGTATAATCCAGATGATAGTGTCAATAGGCGTGTGCTTATCATTGTAGCCATTTTAGTACTGCTATTTTTACTTATAATAGGGTTTGATTTGTCAATTTTCTTCCCAAAAAGCTAATGACAGATATTATTCAACTTTTACCAGATCATGTTGCTAATCAAATTGCTGCAGGGGAGGTGGTGCAACGCCCAGCTTCTGTGGCGAAAGAATTGTTGGAAAATGCCATTGATGCTGATGCTACTGAAATTAAACTCATCGTAAAAGATGCTGGTAAAACTTTAGTACAGGTTATTGATAATGGCAAGGGGATGAGCACCACTGATGCACGACTAAGTTTTGAGAGGCATGCGACCTCAAAAATAAAATCCGCTGAAGATTTATTTCAACTTCATACTAAAGGTTTTCGAGGTGAAGCGCTCGCCAGTATTGCAGCTATTGCCCATGTAGAATTAAAATCTAAACGACCCGAAGACGAATTGGGAACCGCGATTGAAATTGAGGGAAGCGAAATAAAGTCGCAAGAGGTCTCAGTTACTCCATCAGGAACTTCAGTTTCAGTAAAGCATCTGTTTTTTAACATTCCTGCACGTCGCAATTTTTTAAAATCAGATACGGTTGAATTACGACATATTACAGACGAATTTCATCGTGTGGCTCTGGCGCATCCGTCTATAGGTTTTGTGTTTTATCACAACGGGAGTCAGATTTTTAATTTACCTCAAGAAAATTACAGACAGCGCATCGTTCATGTGTTTGGTGCTAAAACTAATGAGAAGTTGGTGCCGGTGGAAGAAGATACGGAAGTTTTGAAGATTTCGGGATTTGTTGGTAAACCTGAATTTTCCAAAAAAACAAAATCCGAGCAATTCTTTTTTGTCAATGATCGTTTTATAAAAAGTCCGTATTTAAATCACGCTATTAACTCGGCTTTTGAGGGGTTATTAAAAGACAGTTACCATCCTAGTTATTTTTTGAATCTTACCGTAGATCCTAA
>CAYMDB010000368.1:0-3220 GCA_964388865.1 uncultured Flavobacteriaceae bacterium | reverse complement strand
CTTGGGGTGGCATTTTGGCTTTGGAATATGCTTTGAAATATCAGGAAAACTTGAAAGGGCTTATCATTTCAAACATGGTAGCCAGCGTTCCAGAATACAACAAGTACGCTCAAGAAGTTTTAGGTCCGCAATTACCAGAGGACGTCTTAAAACAAATTCAACAAATTGAAGCTGATAAAGACTATGCAAACCCGAGATACGAAGAGGTTTTGATGACGCATTTTTACACCGAACACATTCTCCGTATGCCTTTAGAAAAATGGCCAAAATCTATCAACTTGTTGTTTGAACATCTCAATCCTGAGATATATGTCCATATGCAAGGTCCAAGCGAATTTGGCATAACAGAAGAAGCTACGTTAAGCGACTGGGATGTTTCTGATCGCTTGAAGGAAATTAAAACACCAACACTTATGCTAGGAGCAAAACACGACACCATGGATCCAAAATATATGGAGTGGATGGCCACTGAAGTTCAAAATGGACGCAGTGTAACGACTAACGGCAGTCATTGTTCGCAATTTGATGATCCGGACACCTATTTCACAGGACTTATAAAATTTATTAAAGATGTAGACCAGGGTACATTTTAAATGTCAATTTTATTGATTTAAACTTATAAAGAAAACCTCTGTGAACTTTGTGCTTTTGTGGTGAAAATATTAACCACAGAGTCACAGAGAACACAGAGAATAACTCCGTGACCTTCGTGCCTTTGTGGTAAAAAAATGAACCACAGAGACAAAATGTTTAAAAAGTCTTACATTGAATTAATTTCAGAAACAAATTACAATGTCAGAAAATGAAATATCATCAAAAATAATAGGAGCAGCCATAGCCATTCATAGAGAATTAGGACCCGGACTGTTAGAAAGCACCTATGAAATTTGTCTGGCCTACGAACTTAAAGAATTGGGTTTAGATGTAAAACAACAGCAGGCACTTCCTGTTGTGTATAAAAATGTAAAACTCAATGCCGGTTATCGAATTGATTTATTGATAGAAAGCAAAGTAATTGTAGAAATAAAAAGTTTAGAGGCCCTAGCAGATATTCACACTGCACAACTTTTAACTTATTTAAAATTAAGAGATGTAAAACTTGGCTTATTGATCAATTTTAATGAGGTTCTACTTAAAAATGGAATTAGAAGAATCCTGAATGGATATTTATAATCACTGAATACATTTTTTTAATTTACCACAGAGACACAGAGTTCACAAAGAAAAACTCCGCGACCTTCGTGCCTTTATGGTGAAAAAATATACCACAGAGTCACAGAGTTCACAAAGAAAAACTCCGTGCTCTTTGTGCCTTTGAGGTGAAAAATATACCACATGAATATGTGATTGACAAATCTTCACTTAAAGTATAACTTGCTATCGTGTAAAGTCCTGCATCTCAATAATTGGATTAATGGCCTATAAAATTATTATCGATGTTGTTTCAAAATGTTGCTTCAAGATGTGATCAGCGGTTTCGTGCTTCGGTTTTTCAACTGAACGCACTCTTGACCAATGCAGATAAAAGCTATCTAAAACTCACTCAGAGAAACATCTTACAAAATACTTTTTCAATTTGGATCCTTCCAAAAATTTACGCTTTGTATTTTCAGATAAACTGTCCCTTTCTGGACAGAATTTGGCATTTGTCACAATGTTATTTTTTGGAGACAAGACACCATAATAATCTGTATTAATAAAAAAATGTAAAACTAACTAAAAACTAACCAACATGAATCTAAAACAATCCATTAGTATCGCTGCAATACTAGGTTTCTTGTGTATTGTGGCCTGGGAAGTTTACTGGCGTTCTGAGGGCTACTTTCCAGACATGGACGACGACAAATACCTTTGGGCAGCTACACGAGCTAAAGTAGATACCGCAGGAGAACAAGATGTGGTGTTAATAGGCTCCTCAAGAGTACTTTTTAATATTCAACTCGACAAATGGAAAGCACGCACCGGCATCACACCTATACAATTAGCCAATGCTGGTTCTACCCCATTACCGACCTTTCATGACATAGTTGAAAATACAGATTTTAATGGCACTGTGCTAGTCGGCGTTACACCTCCCTTATTTTTTTCAACCACTTTTGAGCAAGCTCCGCCATGGACTAGAGCCTCCTCACGATCTGATTTTTACAAAAATCGCACCTATGCGCAACGTTTAAATTTTAGTTTATCCATTCCGCTTCAAAAAAGTCTTGGTTTAATTTGTAATGATGATGAAAGTTGGTACGATGATATTAACCTAAAAGCATTGCTAAAAACGATAAATCTTTCTAATAGAACAGGGAAACCGCAAGACCCTCCTTTTAGAAGATTTCAAGATATTGACGATAGACGTAACGTGCGCATGAAAGCACAGATGGTAAGCGATACCACCTTTGCCAATTCTATAAAAACGGTGTGGAAAACAATGCTCACCTCAGAGCCTAAACCTCCACCTCCAGACAAAGAAGGAACCATCGCATTTTTCCTTAAAGATGCAGAAAAATTTAAATCACGTGGCGGTAAAATCATTTTACTGCGAAGTCCATCAGACGGTTTCTTTGCAGACTTAGAAAATATGGCTTTTGCACGCAATGAATTTTGGGATGAGCTAGTTGCCGAGGCTAATGTGCCTGCCTATCACTATCAAGATTACGACGGTTTAAACGCTTTCAAAACTATTGAATGGTCGCACCTGTCTGCAACTGATGCCGACGCCTTTACTGATAATTTGGTAAACATATTATTAAATGAAAAGACTATCACTAACCCAAAATCCAACTAACCATGCTGTTCAACTCTTTAAGTTTTGTGTTGTTTTTGTTCATAGTCTTGGTGCTCTATTATTCAAAATTATTTAATTGGACCAACAAAAAGCGCATATTGCTTTTTTCGAGTTACGTGTTTTACGGTTTATGGAATCCGCCTTTGGTTATATTACTGTGGGTTTCAACTATAGTCGATTGGACCGCTGGTAATAAACTAGCCACAGAAGAAGGTCAACAAAAAAGAAAATTGTGGTTATTTCTTAGCTTAGCTGTCAATCTCGGCTTTTTAGCATTCTTTAAATACCGTGATTTTCTCTTAGACAATTTTACAGCCGTAGTTAATACTTATGGTTACGGATATCAAGCGCAACCTATGGATATTATTTTGCCTATGGGTATTTCGTTCTACACCTTCCAAACCATGTCTTACACCATAGACATGTATAACAAAAAAACAG
>CAYMDB010000367.1:0-3241 GCA_964388865.1 uncultured Flavobacteriaceae bacterium | reverse complement strand
AAATTGACGTATAAATAATAAGGCTTTACGGTGTCTGGTGCCTTAAAATTGAAACTTGCTACCGAATCTTTATGCCATTGATTTGGAACGGATTTGTACGCATCAAAAACAGCATTTGAGTCGCAACTTGTGATAAAAAATCCACTAATCAATAGCAGAAATAAGTAGTTAGTCTCTCTTAGCGTTTGAATTATTTTTGGCATTAGGCTTCTGATTGCGGTTGCGATTGCTGTTCTTATTATTTCTATTGTTTTTACGTTTCTTTCTAGGTTTTGGACTATCAAAACGAGTTAAACTATCTTGTCCTACAACGTTTTCAAACTCATTTTTAGTATCTTGAATTTGTTCAACAGCGTATTCTTCTAGGCTTGCAACTTTTTCTTTTTTTGTGTTTTTAGAAATTATTTCATTCGCTTGGTCTGTAGTAATGACATGCCAATTCATCCATTCACCCTCATAAGCATACCACATTAAACCTTTAAAAATATCCGTTTTTTGACAGACAGCAGTTCCTTTTTCTGTATATAATTTAACTTCTGACTTAGGGAAAGCTTTTAAAGCATCTAAATAAGCATCTAGTTCATAATTAAGGCAGCACTTTAACTTTCCGCATTGGCCTGCCAATTTTAATGGATTTAAGGATAATTGCTGATATCTAGCGGCAGAGGTACTTACAGATCTAAAATCGGTTAGCCAAGTAGAGCAGCAAAGTTCTCTTCCGCAAGAGCCTATACCCCCAAGTCGCGCAGCCTCTTGTCTAAAGCCCACTTGTTTCATTTCAATACGGGTTCTAAACTCACGTGCAAATAACTTTATCAATTCTCTAAAATCTACGCGTTCTTCGGCTGTGTAATAAAAGGTTGCCTTACTTCCATCACCTTGATATTCGATATCTGAAATTTTCATTCTCAGATTTAAGTCTATAGCAAACTGACGTGCTTTGACTTTCATCGGTTCTTCTTTAGATCTAGATTCTGACCAGATATCAATGTCCCTTTGCGAGGCTTTTCTGTATATTTTTAGAACGTTTTCTGCGTCGTCTAGCCTTACTTTTTTACGCTTCATCTGTACTCTCACCAATTCTCCTGTGAGGGTGACCATGCCTATGTCGTGACCAGATTTTGCCTGTGTAGCAACGATATCACCGATGCTTATGGTAAGGTTTTCTGTATTTTGATAATATTGTTTTCTGCCATTTTTAAAACGGACTTCGACACCGACAAAAGGGTCTTGTCCATTTGGAAGCGACATATTGGCTAACCAATCAAAAACCGTGAGTTTATTACAGCTATCTGTGCCGCAGGTCCCGTTGTTTTTGCATCCTTTTGGTTGACCGTCTTTGCCAGTTGAGCAACTGTTACAAGCCATAAAAATTCTATATATTAGTCTAAATCCCGTAACAGAATCTAGGTAAAGGATTCGTAAATTATTTAAAAAGTAAAGATAAGATTATTTACGGACTTCTATAATTTAATGTCGACAGCTGAGATAGAATCTGTACAGAGCCTTAAATTTGTTTCTGATTTAAAGTTTCAAAAATGTTCCTTAAATCCTTTTTGTAAGCTAAATGACCTGCGCGTCCTTTTTTAAAAATATCGTTACTATTACCTTGTCCTTTTCGTAATTCTTTTTGTTCTTCGTAAGGTAATCTATGTACTTCCATACAATTTGTGGAGCAGCAATTCTCCATCTTTTCTTTGCATGACTCGCACTGAATAAATAGCAAATGACAACCGTCGTTAGCACAATTGGTGTGCAAATCTGCGGGCTCACCGCATTGATGACATTTGGCTATAACGTGTTCACTTATACGCTCTGAACGGCGCTGATCGAACACAAAGTTTTTACCTAAAAATTTATTTTCTAAACCTTCAGCTTCAATTTGTCTGACGTAGTTAATAATGCCGCCTTCTAACTGAAACACATTTTTAAACCCCTTGTGTTTGTAGTAGGCACTTGCTTTTTCGCATCTAATGCCACCCGTACAATACATAACTAGTTTTTTGTCTTCCTTGTGTTCTTTTAAATCTTCTTCAATTAAATCTAAAGATTCTCTAAACGTATCTACATTTGGTGTAACTGCATTTTTAAAATGACCTATTTCGCTTTCATAATGGTTTCGCATATCTACCAACACGGTATCAGGATCTTCGATGAGCTGGTTAAACTGAACCGCATCGACATGAATACCTTTATTGGTAACATCAAAAGTTTTATCGTTTAAACCATCGGCCACAATTTTGTTACGCACTTTCACCTTTAACTTTAAAAAAGCAAAATTATCGTGCTCTATGGCAATGTTTATCCTCACATTTTCTAAAAAGATAATACTATCTAGATGGATTTTAAAAGCTTCAAAATTGTCTGCCGGAATTGAGAGTTGGGCGTTAATGCCCTCGTTGGCAACATAAATTCTACCAAGAACTTCGAGTTGATTCCAAGCCAAGAACATATGGTTTCTAAAAATTGTGGTATTGCCAATTTTGGCGTACTTGTAGAAAGAGATTGTTAAGCGTTCTTTTCCCGCTTTTTCAATAAGCTCTGCTCTTTCTTTAGCACTTAAGTTATTGTACAGTTGCATGCTATACTAATTTTAAGGTTAAAGATGAAATACAAAGGTATTGTTTGTTGCGCAATAATACCATTTTAGGCATAAAAAAAGCACTTTGAGATTTTCAAAGTGCTTTTAGATTAACCAAAAACCTAAAACTAATAATTATGTTAATCAAAGGAGGCTTTGCGATACTGCGAGTATTACAGCAATCGAAACACCTAATGCTTTTTTAATTTGATGGCTAAAAAGTGATAAAATTTAGTTTAGGACTTACAGCATTAAAAATTTTCATAACAATTTCTTCCTTTTTCATTTTGAAGATGTAAAAAGTATAAAATGGTTGCGTCATACAATTGAAATAATTAAAATAAGTGGTATTTTTGAAGCTATAATAAATATGAAAACAAGAAGAAATGAGTAGTGAAAAAGACGCAAAATTAAAGGCTTTAAAATTAACCTTAGATAAGTTAGATAAAGCCTACGGGAAAGGAACTGTAATGAAAATGAGCGATCAGGCGATTGTAGATGTAGATGCTATTTCATCTGGTTCTTTAGGTTTAGATATCGCTTTAGGAGTTGGAGGCTATCCTAGAGGACGAGTTATTGAAATTTACGGTCCAGAATCTTCTGGTAAAACCACCTTAACGCTTCATGCGATTGCTGAAGCTCAAAAAGCGGGTGGTATTG
>CAYMDB010000366.1:0-3246 GCA_964388865.1 uncultured Flavobacteriaceae bacterium | reverse complement strand
GCCACTGTAACCAACGCCAAAATTTTGAAAATGGAAGAGCAAATTGGTCAAATTAAAAAAGGTTTTTTGGCAGATATCGTTGCGGTTAATGAAGATCCAACTCAAACCATTGCCACTATGGAAGCAGTTGTTTTTGTGATGAAAGACGGTGTAATCTATAAGAACTAATCTATTTTTTATTAGCTTTAAATCGTAAGATTAGTAGGGACAATTACCTTAAGATAAGAACATAACAATTATATTGAAGTCTGATTTTCAATAGGATAATAAATAGTCTTAACAGGTTTTTAACAGTTGATACTTGCGTTTAAAAGTAATTTGCCGTTACTTTGTGCTAATGAATTTGAAAGACATGAAACTGATTAGCGTAAAAAGAAAGACTAAAGTAGAAGGCCGATTCTCAAAAAAAATGGGTGTACTTCAAACGAACGTCACCTATATTAAAAAGCAATTTTTAAGTATTCCTTATAAGACACTTCACAAATACCGTGAAACCTATTACGGTGAAGTCAAAGATTGCGAAGACTGCAACACCGCTCGCTAAACGTCCTTAAGATTGGTCTTCAGTGGTCTTAGACTGAAAAAGACCATGGAATATGAGCAAAATCATTCCCGTAGTTACAGAAAGATCGGCGACATTAAAAATGCCTGTTTTAAAAATACCTCCAAAATTAATAAAGAAAAAGTCGGTAACTTGGCCATAAACAATACGGTCAAAAACGTTAGCGATACCTCCGCCTACAATACAACAAAATGCAATTAAACTCAAACGGTCTAGGGCCTTGGTTTTAATTATATAGTAGATGACATAGCCTAAAACGATTGCAGGTAAGATTAGCAAGAAAAGTAGTTTTAAAGTCGGATTCATATCACTTCCCATACCCAAAAAGGCACCTTTATTCTCAACATATTGCATGATGAACGTATCACCAATCAATGATTTAATTTCTCCGTATTCAAAATTAGCACGTACCCAAACTTTGGAAATTTGGTCTATAGCAATATTAAAGACAATAAGGATAACAATAAATAGGTTTCTATTCAAAACAAGAGAGATATTATGCGTTAGTTTCTAAAGTCGCTGATTCGGTTACCGCGTCTTTGTGTATTTTCTTTACCAAGCCTTGCAATACTTTTCCTGGTCCCACTTCTATAAAGTGAGTGGCGCCATCCGCAACCATTTGTTGTACAGATTGCGTCCAGCGCACAGGCGCAGTCAATTGCAAGATTAAATTAGCTTTAATCTCGTTTTCATTCGTAATTGCCGAAGCTGTTACATTTTGATAAATGGGACAATGTGGCTTACTAAAAATCGTTTGTTTAATGGCAGCTGCTAATTCTTCGCGTGCAGGTTCCATTAATGGAGAATGAAACGCTCCACCCACAGGTAGAACTAAAGCACGTCTTGCACCAGCATTTTTTAAGGCTTCGCACGCTTTTTCAACCGCTTCAACTTCGCCAGAAATCACCAACTGCCCCGGGCAATTATAATTCGCAGCAACTACAATACCTTCAGTTTTACTACAAATGTCCTCTACCACAGCATCTTCTAAACCTAATACGGCGGCCATGGTACTCGGTTGTAATTCACAGGCTTTTTGCATGGCTTTCGCGCGCTTCGAAACTAATGTTAAGCCATCCTCAAACGTTAAAGACCCAGCGGCAACTAAGGCAGAAAATTCCCCTAATGAATGCCCCGCAACCATATCAGGTTTAAAACGATCGCCTAAAGTTTTTGCTAAAATGACCGAATGTAAAAATACCGCAGGTTGGGTTACTTTAGTTTCTTTTAAGTCCTCAGCAGAACCCTCAAACATAACATCAGTAATATGAAAGCCCAGAATTCCATTGGCTTTTTCAAATAATTCTTGTGCTAAACTTGAATTTTCGTAAAGGTTTAAACCCATTCCTGAAAATTGTGCTCCTTGACCGGGAAATATATAGGCACTCATTCTTTTAAAATTTAGTGCTGCAAAAATAGCAATAATATTGTAATGCGTGGTTAGTTTTCAGTTGCAGTCGCAGCCGCAGTTTTAATATTGAAAATTAAGAGTTGATTGCTAAAACGAAAAAATTTAAGAACAGGCTGCCTCAGCACAGCGCTCTCCGTCCATAGCTGCAGAAACAATGCCGCCCGCATAACCACCACCTTCTCCAGAGGGATATAAATTGCTAATTTCAGGATGCGCTAAGGTTTCAGTTCTTGGAATATTTACGGGAGATGAGGTTCTAGATTCTACCCCTACAACATTGGCCTCTTCGGTGTAATAACCTTTCATTTTTTCACCGAAGGCTTTAAACCCTTTGCGGAGTGAGCCACCAATAATTTTTGGTAATAAGGAATGTAATGGTGCAGAAGTTAAACCCGGTTGATAAGAGGTTTCATTTAGACTTGAAGATAATTTACCTTCAACAAAATCCGTAAGCCGTTGCGCTGGCGCAGATTGACGTCGTCCACCAGCTGTAAAGGCCAAACGCTCTAAATCCTTTTGATATTCTAAGGCTTTAAGCGCTCCAAAATGTTCGTATTTATAAAGGTCTCTTTCCGCATTAATTTCAGTGACAATTCCTGAATTCGCAAATTTATTATTCCGCTTGGAAGGCGACATTCCGTTCACAACAACTTCTCCACTGGCGGTGGCGGCTGGAACTATAAATCCGCCCGGACACATGCAAAACGAATACACTCCTCTGTTATTAATTTGTTCCACTAAACTATAGGCCGCAGCAGGTAATAAGTCGTCGCGTTCTTCTCCTTTACAGTGGTATTGAATGCCATCAATGATCTGTTGTGGATGTTCTACCCGAACACCCATAGCAAAGGATTTTGCTTTTAGAGCAATTTGCTTATTATGCAATAAATAAAATATATCTCTAGCGGAATGACCTGTCGCTAAAATGACTTTTTCAACTTGGAGTTCATCACCATTGTCAAGTTGAATGGCTGTGATTTTTTGGTTCTGTACGCTAAAATCTGTAACTCGGGTTTCAAAATGAATCTCTCCACCGTAGTTTAAAACAGTTTCTCTGATGTTTTGAACTACTTTAGGTAATTTATTGGTGCCAATATGCGGATGTGCATCGACTAAAATTTGATCTGTAGCACCGTGAAAGACCAGGTTTTCGAAAATACGACGAACATCACCACGTTTTAGACTTCTAGTGTAAAGCTTCCCGTCACTATAGGTGCCAGCTCCACCTTCTCCAAAACAATACTTTGAATTAGGGTTTACCAGCCGATCCACC
>CAYMDB010000365.1:0-3260 GCA_964388865.1 uncultured Flavobacteriaceae bacterium | reverse complement strand
TGTGGTAGATGATTTTGAATTTGTTCTGTCCTTTTGGAACATGTTCATAGGCTTTGGCCTTTCAACATTGATTGGATTAATCTCGGGCGTCATCCCTGCCATATCCGCATCAAAATTAGATCCGGTTGAAGCAATTAGAACAGGCATCTAATGATTCTAAGAAGAAAGAATTACCTTTTTTTAAACTTAACGAAGCATTTTAGTAACGGCCTTACAAACAAACTCTAAAAAGCGCTCATCGGCTTCAGTAAAAGGATCAGCAACATTAGAGTCAATGTCAATCTGACCAACATTTTCCCCACGAACAAAAATAGGAACAACAATTTCAGCTTTAACATTGATACTACAAGCGATGTAATTATCTTGAGCAGAAACATCTGCCACTACAAAATTTTGATTACTCACCGCAACCTGGCCACAGATGCCTTTTCCAAACGGAATAATAGTATGGTCTGTTGGGGCACCAACATAGGGACCTAGTTTTAGTTCGTCTTTATCCCCGTTTTTGAAGTAAAAACCCACCCAATTATAATAGCCTATATTTGACTCTAAAAGTTCGCAAATCTTTAGTAAACGTTCGTCTGTACTCAGTTGTGTTTGAGAAACAATAGATTTAATTTGAGGTTTTAAGTCTTGTAAGGTCATTAGGTTGTTAATTTTTGGCAAAAGTATTCAAAAAGCACTGTTTTAAAGTGTGGTTTTTATAAATTTAACAACAAACTAACACATACGTTTTCTTGCGATTACTTTTAGTAAAATACAAATTAGTTATTCGTTTTATTCTAACGTTTTTAAGCGTCTATGCGGTATTAACGTTAACTTATAATTTGTACCTCAATCAGTCTGATGGTTCAAAGTTTTATCCGGATTATATGACCAATTTGGTAGCCAGACAAACGAACGCTTTAATTAATGGTTTTAACTATAACGCTGAGATTAGGCCGCATCTCTATGAGCCTTCTATGAAAATTATTATCAATGGTAAATTTGTGGCCAGAATTGTAGAAGGTTGTAACGCAATTAGCATTATTATTTTGTTTTTATCCTTTGTAGTGGCCTTTGCCGGAAGATGGAAAACAACACTACTTTTCTGTTTTGCAGGAAGTATTATTATTTATGCTTTTAATTTGATAAGAATTGTCATCCTGTCATTAGGCCTCTACCATTATCCTTGGCGTCAAGAATTATTGCATACGGTTATTTTCCCCATGCTTATTTATGGGATTGTGTTTTTACTTTGGATGGTTTGGGTGAATCGCTATTCTAAAAACATTAGGACTTATGAATAAAACGTTTAATTATCACATCATAGGTATTTTGTTTTTGCTACTGGTTTTAATCAGAGCTTATGAAGAGGTTTTATTTTACGATCCTTATCTAAAGTTTTTTGAAAACGATTACTTATATATAGATAGTCCTAGACGCGAAGTCGCAAAACTCGTGTTCAACACCACGCTGCGGTATGTTTTAAATTCTATGATTTCTCTTGGGATTATTTACCTTGTCTTTAAAGATAAAAGTATGATTAAGTTTTCGGTCATCATTTTTGGTTTAGCCTATGTTTTGCTTCTTATGCCTTTTTTGTATTTTGTAATTAATCCCAAACAAGAGGACTATTATTTGTTCTTCAATATAAGACGCTTTTTAATACAACCCATTATTGTAATGTTACTGTTACCAGCTTTTTATTATCAGCGCTTAAAACGTTAAGACTTGTTTAAAAAAAGAGTGCATTTGTTAAAAATGTATATCTTCGCCGTACTTATGAAACAGGTATTCCATAAAATAATGGCCTTATCAATGGCGTTTGTAGTGTTGTTCTCTACAATGTCCTTCACAATTAATATGCATTATTGTGGTGATACCTTGGTTGAAACTGTTGTGTTTCACAAGGCTGAAGGCTGCGGAATGGAAATGGAAAAACCAACTTCTGAAGGCTGTGCCATTGCTAAAAAGATGTGTTGTGAAGATCAACAATTAGTGGTTGACGGTCAAGATGAATTACAACTTCAAGTTGATAAGATTTCTGTTGAAAAACAGGTATTCATAAGCTCCTTCTTTGATACTTATAGTCATCGCTTTGATGATCTAGAAAAAAACGTAGTTTCATATGAAGACTACAGACCACCACTTGTCCGGAGGCAACTCTATAAGCTAGACGAGACCTATTTAATTTGATTTTAGTAGTGGGTTGTAATACAAAATAGTTTGTATTAGGGCCTTGTTGTGTTGAAAAGAAACCTTACAGAGATTCTCTCAGCACTTGGTACTTCATAGTTGTACTCACTTCTAAAATCATATACCAATGCTCAATAAAAGCATCAAATTTTTAATAGAAAATAAGCTCGTAGCTGTGTTGCTCCTCGTTCTTTTTGTGGGATGGGGAACCGTAAACGCACCCTTTAATTGGGATACTGGCTTTTTACCAAGTGACCCAGTGGCTGTAGATGCCATACCAGATATTGGCGAAAACCAGCAAATTGTGTTTACCAAATGGAATGGTCGTTCACCCCAGGATATTGAAGATCAAATCACCTATCCATTGACCACCTCTTTACTCGGTATTCCAGGTGTTAAAACCATTCGCAGCTCGTCTATGTTTGGGTTTTCAAGTATTTATATCATTTTTGAGGAAGACATAGAGTTCTACTGGAGTAGAAGTCGAATTTTAGAAAAACTAAATTCTTTGCCAAGTGGCTTATTGCCTGATGATGTCAATCCTGCCTTAGGTCCTGATGCAACAGGCTTAGGTCAAATATTTTGGTACACCCTTGAAGGTCGAGATGAACAAGGAAACGTCACAGGTGGCTGGGATTTACAAGAGTTGCGCAGTATTCAAGATTACTATGTGAAATATGCGCTATCGTCTGCTAGCGGAGTTTCTGAAGTCGCCTCTATTGGCGGATACGTTCAAGAATATCAGGTCGATGTTAATCCTGAATTAATGCGCCAATACAATATTGGGTTAAACCATGTTGTGAAAGCCGTTAAGGAAAGCAATAAAGACATTGGTGCACAAACCATTGAAATCAATCAAGCTGAATATTTAGTTCGTGGTTTGGGCTATGTAAAATCCATTGCCGACATAGAAAATGCGGTCGTGACTTCCGAAGATTTTACCGCTATAAAAATAAAAGATATTGCTAAAGTATCGCTTGGACCAGCGGCGAGAAGAGGGCTTTTAGACAAAGAAGGTGCTGAGGTGGTTGGTGCGGTAGTGGTGGCGCGTTATGGTGCAAATCCTATGGAAGTCATCAACA
>CAYMDB010000364.1:0-3266 GCA_964388865.1 uncultured Flavobacteriaceae bacterium | reverse complement strand
ATAAACATAAAGTAAAATTAGTACAGCAAAAACCTTACGAACTTTGGAGTTGGTAAGGTTTTTGCGTAACATTGAATTCACAAAAAAAAATTAAAAGATGAAAAATTTACTAGTACTGAGTTTTGCATTGATGCTAAGTGTAGTTTCAGTTGCTCAAGAGAAATTTACAGAGGGTAAAATTATTATGACGCAAACAATGTCTGCGGAGAATGAGCAAATGCAGGCAATGTTAAAGCAAACCATGGGAGACAAGCCAATGGAAACAATATCTTATATTAAAGGAAACAAGTCACGTACTGAGGCTACCAACCCTATGTCAGGAGATATCGTTACCATATCTGATATGGGTAAAAAAGAAATACTTCTTTTAATGGACAACCCAATGTTAGGAAAAAAATACACCCTAACAACAATTGATGACGAGGAAGAACAAAAGATTAAAGAGAACACGAGTGTTGTTCAAGGAGCAGAAACTAAAACTATTTTAGGTTATGAATGCACTAAATAAACAATAACAATTGACCAGGAGGGCTTAAGCATGGAAATGGAAATGTATGTTACAGATAAAATACTTCCAATAATGTCTCAGCAAACGGCTATGCTTGCGGGTCAATTAAAAGGATTTCCTATGTATATGATTATGAAAATGAATCAACAGGGGATGAATATGACGATTACTACAGAGGTTACCAAGCTGGAAAAAGAGGCAGTTTCAGACGATAAATTAAGTATGACACCACCTGAAGGCTACACAAAAATGGAAGGCATGTAAATTAACAATTCTTAAATTATATAATAAATTAGAGACTCTAACATTAATCCCGACACTCGTCGGGATTATTTTTTTATATTTACGGCATGAAAATTAAATTGCATATTGGAGTTTTAGTTGTCCTCATGGCGTTTTTAGGAACATTCTTTGAGACATCAGCTACGGCTAATCAGCAGATTGTAATTCAGTTTTTAGATAAAGACATTGCAAAAGATGCCTCTGAGAGCGCTATAGAAAGCGTTAAGAAGCAATTGCAAAGTTTAGGGGCGGCACTTATTAAAATCAATAAAAATAAGGCCGGTCAACTCGTTATAACCTATTATAGCGAAACTGATGTAGAGCACATTCAAAATGTGTTGAGTGCGGCAGATGACTTTAAGTTAGCAAACGATTCCGACCATAAGGGAACTAAAAATGGACCTAAACGTGAAACAGTAAAAGCTTACAAGCTTGATATTACTGAAATTCAGACTAATAATCCGATTCACTGGAATTTCGAAAAAACTGAAATTGTAGAACTCAATCAAACAGGTGACTATTCAGGTCATTTCAAAATTAATTTCTCAGGGGTAAACTTTAGTGAGCATCCCACTATTTCTAAAATAAAAGTAGCGCTTCAAAACAACACTAGTGTTTTATTTACTATTGATGCACAGTTTTATAAAATTCCACAGGTAAGGGCTGGACCCTACCTTGCGGGAATGAGCTAATTAAGAAACATTCCTATTTTTAGTCAAAAAAAGCTTTTATCAATTCCAAAAGCTTAAACTCATATATAACATAAAAACAATTGTCTCATTTGAGCGTAAACTCTATATTTGCGCCCAGAATTTTTTTTAGGTAAAAAATTTAGACACTAAACAACTATAAAAATGCAAAACAAAGGAGTAATTAAGCTTTTTGCTATTTTATTTGGACTCGTAAGTATATATCAATTATCCTTTACGTTTAAAGCCAATCAAATAGAAGAAACTGCTGAGATCGCAGCTATTAACAAAATCCCTGACACTGAAGAAGATTATCAGGCGAAAAGAAATCGAGAGGTGATTCGGTATTTAGACTCGTTAAAAACGTCTAAAATTAAAGTAGGAGATAAGTTTGAACCTATTCAGGTTTATAACTTAGGTTTCGCTCAATACACTTACACCGAGGTGGAAAATAATGCCATGAATCTTGGTTTAGACCTTAAAGGGGGTATTAATGTTATTCTTCAAATTTCGGTAAGAGATATTTTAAAAGGATTAGCTAACAATAGTAAAGATCCTGTTTTTAACAAGGCTTTAGATGATGCTGAAGAACTTCAAAAAAATTCTCAAGACACCTATTTACAATCCTTCTTTACCGCTTTTGACGCTATTAAAGGAGATACAAAATTAGCATCGCCAGATATCTTTGCCAATAGAACATTGAGCGACGAGATTAAGTTTGATATGTCAGATAATGAGGTGAAGGGTATTATTGAGACCAAAATAGATGAGTCTATCGTCTCTGCCTTCGAAGTCTTAAGAAAGCGTATTGATAAATTTGGGGTCACGTCGCCAAACATTCAACGTTTAGGAAATTCTGGCCGAATTCTATTAGAATTACCAGGTGCCAAAGATATTGAGCGTGTAAAAGATTTGGTGACAAAAACCGCACAATTACAATTCTGGGAAACCTACAAAACTGAAGAGGTTTTACCGTATGTGTTTCAAGTCAATCAGGCTTTAGTTGAAGCAAATAAAGCTAAAGAAACCGCTGAAGATGTTGAAGAAGAAACAGAAACAGCACAAGATACTACCGCTAGCACTATCGATGAACTAACGGGACAGATTGAAGCAGATTCAACCAATGTTGAAGCTATGAATCCTTTGGGTATTCAGGGGTATGGTAATGGTGGTTCTGTTATAGGCACGTTTTTAGCTAAAGACAGAGAAAATGTTTTAGCAAAATTAAATGATCCTAAAAATAGAGCTTTATTGCCTGCAGAAATGCGTTATGTAAAGTTTGCATGGGGCATTCAACAAGAGGATTCTGAATTTTCACAACTCTATGCGATTAAAGGCAATAGAGATGGAGAACCACAACTTAGTGGTGCTGTCATTACAGATGCGAGACAAGACTACGATCAGTTGAGCAGACCTGCCGTAAGCATGCAAATGAATTCAAAGGGTGCCAAAATTTGGGAAGAAATGACCAAAAAAGCTTACGAAACTCAAGGCTATATTGCAATTGTGTTAGATAATATTGTGTACTCTGCGCCAAGTGTATCTTCAGGGCCTATTGCAGGTGGAAATTCACAAATTTCTGGATCCTTTTCTTTAACAGAGGCTGTGGATTTAGCGAACGTATTGAGAGCTGGTAAATTACCAGCTTCAGCACAAATTGTACAAGCAGATGAAGTAGGACCATCATTAGGACAAGAAGCTATTGATAGTGGTATGAAATCTTTTGGTTTAGCTTTGGCATTTGTATTATTATGGATGATTTTTTACTACGGAAAATCAGGTGGATT
>CAYMDB010000363.1:0-3289 GCA_964388865.1 uncultured Flavobacteriaceae bacterium | reverse complement strand
TAATATTATTGTAAATGATTGTTATGTACACGAAAGCCTTTCTTTCGAGCTGCAAATATAGTGTTTTTTAATAATTTAAAAGTCATTGCCGTCTTCTTTTTTGTTTTTGATAAGCCCAATTAAACCTTTGATGAATTTTGCGGTCTTAACAGTATATTAACATTTAAAAAATTAATTATGAAGACATTGAGATTTTTAAAGAAGGGGGTATTAAGCCTCTTAGTTTTAGGGCTAACGTTGACGTCGTGCAGTGATATTAATGATGCTACGGTTGAAGAAAATGAACTAGAAACTACATTGGAGGTAAATCGCTCAGCGGAAATTGATCAAATAGACACCGTATTAGCTGATTTGATTATTGAAGCATATGAACAAGAAGAGTCTACCTTAGCCAACAGAGGCTTGTACACTGGTTCTATTTCAGACTGTGTAACGATTACTGTGGTAGCACAACAAAATTACAGACAAGTGACTGTAGATTTTGGTGCAGAGGGTTGTTTAGTGCACAATCATTTTATACAAGGACAAATTGTTTTTGATTACACAAGAAATCCCGAAGCCCAACAAATTGTTATCAATTATAATTTAGTCGACTTTTATTTTGATGCTAAACAGGTGATAGGCAGTCGGGCTATAGTAAAGGAATTATCTAATACCAATGGAAATCCCCAATTTACACACAACATCAATGTCACCGTGATTTGGCCTAACGGTGCTCAGGCCTCTCGAGAGGGTACTAGGGTTAGAGAATGGGTAGAAGGTTTTGGTAGTGGTGTTTTTAGTGATAATGTATTTGAAATTACGGGTAATTGGACCGCCACTTTTGTCAATGGGAATACCCACAGCTATGAGGTGTTAATACCATTGCGCAAAGAAGTGTTGTGTGCGTATTTTGTTAGCGGATCGTTTAGTGTGCAGCGGCCAAACTTTAGTGGTGTTTTTGATTATGGTGATGGGAATTGTGATAATCTGGCGAGCTTTTCTTTGAGTAGCGGTCAAGTTATTGATATCACGCTCAACTAAGATGCTTATAAATTCGAAAAAAAAGCGAGCCTGATGGTTCGCTTTTTTAGTTTAAGATTTTTAGACGGTTAGAGCACATCTATTGTGACCGTAACATCAAGAGTAACGATGACATCAAACTGCACTGGTAGTTCGTTTACGGTGCCGGTGATACTCGCTGTAATTTCCGTATTATTTTCTAAATCGTTAGCAATAGCATTTAGTTGGGCTGTGTCTGAAATGGTATAAATTGTATTATTTAGGTCAGAGAGCTGAAGATTAATATTTTCGATAGAAAAAGTGGTAGCACCAAGACTGAGAGAAGCCTCTGTAACCGTAGCCGTTCCTGAACCCGTAAAATTGTCTATTTCATAGGTTAACGAATCGACCGCTACATTTTGAATTAAATTTAAATTATCTTGAATTTCTTGGTTTGAAGCGATATTAATACTTGCAGTTTCAGTAAACATTTGTGGATTCCCATCTGCAACATCAATATTAAAGCTAGAACTGAAATTTTCAGTGACATCAAATTCTGTTAATTCGTCGAGATCATCGCAAGAGTATGCAGACAGAACCAAACACAGCAGAAGGCTAATTCTTGTTAAATTTTTCATTTTTTTGGGGTTTAAATTTAATATGATTAATTATGGAATTATTAACGCTTTAACTGTAATCTCTATTGTCATGATTACATGAAAAGCAAAGTATTATGTTTTTTCTTTTATGTTCTTAAGGGTTGATTTGTTATTAAATCGATGTACATATTCACTTTGGTTTTCAGGTCTTTTCTATGGCTTATAAAATCTAAGAAGCCGTGTTCTAGTAAAAATTCGGACGTTTGAAAGCCTTCTGGCAGTTCTTTGCCTGTGGTATCTCGTACAATTCGAGGACCAGCAAAACCAATTAAGGCGCCTGGCTCTGCAATATTAATATCACCAAGCATAGCGAAGGAAGCGGTCGTACCACCTGTAGTGGGGTCTGTACAGAGTGATATATAAGGAATGCCAGCGTCGGCAAGTTGGGCGAGCTTCACTGAAGTTTTAGCTAATTGCATTAGAGAATAAGCAGCTTCCATCATACGGGCACCACCAGATTTACTGATTATCATTAGGGGAGTCTTTTTCTTTAAGGCATAGTCTGCGGCTCTTGCTATTTTCTCACCGACAACACTACCCATAGAACCACCAATAAAAGCGAAATCCATACAGGCGATTACCAAATCCTTTCCATTAGATTTTCCCACGGCTGTTCTTACAGCATCTTTTAAATTGGTTTTAACTTGTGCAGCTTTTAAGCGCTCAGGGTATTTTTTGGTGTCTTCAAACTTCAAGGGATCTTTAGAGGTCATGTTGGCATCTAATTCTTTAAACGTATTATCGTCAAATAGAATTTCGAAATATTCTTTACTTCCAATTCTTACGTGGTAACCATCTTCTGGACTTACGTAAAAATTTTGTTCAAGCTCTTTAGTATCAATTATCTTTCCTGTTGGAGATTTGTACCAAAGTCCTTTGGGAGTGTCCTTTTTTTCTTCGGTTGAAGTTTGTATACCTTTATCTTTTCTTTTAAACCAAGCCATATGGATTTACGATTTTGGATTTACGATGTTAGATGTTAATTATCTTCAATCGGTAGTTTTTGTTTGTTAGCGCTTGCAATAGCGTAGCTCACAAAATTACTATTTTATTAGTTAAACGCAAAAATAGAAATCGCTATCTAGAGTCTTCAATTCATATTAAAACGAAAAAACCCATTAAAGCTTTGATTTTAAACTCTAATGGGTTTTAATAAATGGTATTAATATCTTACAATGTATCTACATTGTTTAAATCCTCGAATGCTTTTTTGAGTCGTTCAATAAAGGCATCTTCACCCTTACGCAACCAAACTCGTGGGTCATAATACTTTTTGTTAGGAACATCAGCACCATCAGGATTACCAATTTGAGTCTGTAAATAGTCTTTTTTATCCTGGATATAATCTCTTACTCCACTGAGAAAGGCGTATTGCATATCTGTATCAATATTCATTTTGATAACACCATAGCTAATACCTTCTCTGATTTCTTCAACCGTAGATCCTGAGCCGCCGTGAAACACAAAATCTATGTGGTTAGGACCAACATTATATTTTTTCGAAATATAATCTTGTGAATTTTTTAAAATTTTTGGTGTTAATTTTACATTTCCTGGTTTGTAAACTCCATGAACATTTCCAAATGCTGCTGCAATGGTAAACTGATCACTTACTTTACTCAACTCTTCATAGGCATAAGCTACTTCTT
>CAYMDB010000362.1:0-3296 GCA_964388865.1 uncultured Flavobacteriaceae bacterium | reverse complement strand
GCTATAATTTAGACCCTTATATTTTGTGGGTTTTTTTGTTGCGGAAGTCAGGAGGGTTGGCATAATTAAAGTTGACTTTAAAATCTATGATATCAAAAGTTACTTCATATTTTAAAGCCCTGTTTTTTACTTTAACTGGTGATTTTGAGCTTGCAAAAAGTACGTTGTTACGTTTGTTATACCTTAAAATCAAATCATCTTCATTCAAGATTTTACAAGATTTTGCAAACTTAGAAGTGCCTAAAAATTCTGTTCTAAACAATCGTAATTTTTGTTTTCGAGTTAAACCGTCGTCGTATTCTAAATAGACTTCATCTAAGGTGTTTTCGGCTTCAACTAACTCTATAGTGATATTGTTTATGCTTCTATAATCTAAAATAACAACCTTTTCATAACCCAAGTAAGAAATAACTAAGGAAGATTGAACAGCGTCATTGTAGGAAACTGAAAACTGACCTTTGTCGTTGGTTGTTGTGCCAAAGGTCGTATTGTCAAAATACACAGCAGCAGTTTCTAAAGGCTCTTGTGTTACTTTATCAATTACAAGACCTGTTAAGGTCTGTGAAATACAATATAGAGGAAAAAACACGAAACATAAAAGGCATCTACTGCTCATTATTTTCCATAAACTTACGCTCTAACTCAGCTTGAAATTCTTCCATTACTGGCCGTACCGTGCTTTCTGGTAGATCTGCAATTTTAATATACATCAATCCGTCTACGGCGTTATTAAAAAGCGGATCTACGTTAAAAGCAACCAATCGCGCATTTTGTTTGATATATTTTTTAAGAAGAACAGGAAGCCTAAGTGCACCTGGCTCAACTTCATCTATGATTTTATCAAATTTATTTAAATCTGCTTCAGTTTCATCGAATACAAATTCCTTATCGGCATCCTTAAGTTTTACCTTAAATTCTTTTTTAGGATGCACGTATTGCGCTACATACGGATCGTAGTAATGGGATTTCATAAACTCAATCATCAAGCTTTTTGAAAAATTTGAAAACTGATTACTAATGCTTACACCGCCGATTAAATATTTGTGTTCTGGATAGCGCAATGTGGTGTGCACGATCCCTTTCCAAAGTAAAAATAAAGGCATTGGTTTTTGTTGGTATTCGTTAATAATGAATGCACGACCCATTTCAATAGATTGGCTCATCATTTTATAGAGTTCGGGTTCAAAACGAAACAGATCTTGAAGGTAAAAACCGTCAATACCATAGCGTGCAAAAATTTGAGATCCCAGACCCATTCTATACGCCCCTGCAATCACATTTTTCTCATTATCCCATAAAAACATATGGTGGTAATAGGTGTCAAAGCTATCTAAATCTATGGCTTCATTGGTGCCTTCTCCTACCGCTCTAAAAGTGATTTCTCTCAGCCTTCCTAATTCCCTAAGGATATAAGGAATTTCTCTAGCAGACGCTAAAAAGACCTCATAGTTTTTACTGACTAGGAGTCGGCAATCCTTTTCTCTCAAAGCATCTACCTCTGCAATCATCACTTTAGAGTCTATAGGAGTGACAATACGCTTTGGCGGTTTTGGTAATTTTACCGTAGATTTTATATTGTGTAACATCTTCGGTTTATCTTCAAAAGAATTGGACAACATATAGGTTTTTCGTCTTAAAAACTGAGAGAAATCAGATAAACTTTCGTGCTCCTTTTGGTCCTTTACGGCGATAGGTCTACCCACTCTAACTTTAATAATACGTCGCTTTTGTGTTAGTAATTCTGAAGGTAATTTTGCAGTTCTAAGCGTATCACTAATTTTTGAAAGACGATAAAACAGTCGACTGTTTTTGGCATGAAAATAAATAGGAACAACAGGCACTTCGGCCTTCTGAATTAATTTCATAGCCGCTTCTTCCCATTCTCTATCAACAACAAGCTTACCGTCTCTATAAGTTGATACCTCACCAGCCGGAAACACCCCTAAAGGATGACCGTCACGAAGATGTTTAATTGAATTTTTAAACCCCGCAATACTACTTTTTACATCTTTTCTGTCTTCAAAAGGGTTTACAGGCATTATATAGGGCTTTAAAGGCGCAATGCGATGCAGTAAGAAATTAGCAATGATTTTAAAATCACTGCGCTGTTCTAACATTAATTTAAGCAACAAAATACCGTCGATACCCCCTAAAGGATGATTAGAAATGGTAATATACGGACCTTCTTTTGGTAGTCGTTTGAGATCTTCTTCTGGAATCTCGAATTTAATCTGAAAATCATCTAAAACACCATCTAAAAATTCAAGATCCTTTAGATGTTTGTTGTGGTTGTATATTTTATTTAAAGTGGATATTTTTAGCACTTTCATTAGCATCCAACCTAAAAATGTACCTAAAAAACCATACTTATCAGCATGAATGACTTTAGCAACTTCTTTTGCAGATACTAAACCTATATCAGATGATTTCCCCATAAAACAAATGTAGTAAATGTTTATTTAGTCACAATTTGAACTGTTCCTTGTGTTAGTTGCTTCAATAATACGATTTTATCTTTTTCTAACGCATTTATAGCAGCTTCATTGTAATTTCTGATGGTATATAGACAAACATTTTCATAAGATGTTACTTTAAACTTCGCTTTTAAATGCTGTAGTAATTTTTCGAGATTGTTGTATAAATTATCGACACAGACGGAAAAACTTATAGCTGAATTCTGGATGACATCAACCTTCATTTTGTACAAATGCAACAATTTAAAAATCTCGCTGATATTTTCTTCAACGATATATGAAAAATCTAAAGATGACAATGAAATTAAAATCTGATTCTTTTTCACGATAAAATACGGTATTTGAGGATCTAATATCTTGTCTTTACTCACGCATGTTCCATTGGCATCGGGATTTAAAAACGATTTAACGTGTAAGGGTATCTCCTTTCGTTGTAAAGGCTGAAGTGTTTTAGGATGAATCACAGAAGCACCATAAAACGCTAACTCAATAGCCTCTCTATAGGATATTTTGTTTAAAAGTTGAGCGTTTTCAAAATAGCGCGGATCCGCGTTTAGGACGCCTGGCACATCTTTCCAAATGGTAACGCTATTCGCGTTTAAACAATAGGCAAAAATTGCCGCGGTATAATCACTGCCTTCTCTACCTAAGGTTGTGGTAAAGTTATTAGCATCACTACCCAAAAATCCTTGAGTAATATTAAGAATAGATGTTTTGAATTTTAGACTGATATTGTCTTGTGTTTGTTCCCAATTAATATTAGCGCGTCTGTAATAACTATCTGTTTTTATAAAATCTCCGTTTTCATATTGATCCGAAAGT
>CAYMDB010000361.1:0-3303 GCA_964388865.1 uncultured Flavobacteriaceae bacterium | reverse complement strand
AAATCTATTTACCTTCAGAACGAAGGAATTTTTTATTAGTTAATACTACATTTACACTTACAAAAATAAGATAATCAGTCGTTCAAACCTTTCGAATGGGAAGAAATTTTGTTAAAAGCCTAGGACAACTTCACTCTCGGGTCCAGCCAAGCATAAATAACATCTACAAAAATATTGATGGTTATAAAAATAATCGCAATGACTAAAACCGCACCCATAATTACTGGTAGGTCCATGGTGTTAAGCGCATTGTCGATTTCTTTTCCGAGGCCATTCCAGCCAAAAATATATTCCACAAAAACAGCACCAGCTAACATGGAGGCAAACCATCCAGAAATAGCCGTAACAACAGGATTTAAGGCGTTTTTCACAGCATGACTTTTTATAACCTGAAACTCACTCAAACCTTTAGCCCTAGCGGTTCTTATATAATCTTGATTCAACACCTCCAACAAAGAATTTCGCATTAATTGAATAACAACAGCTAAGGGTCGTATACCTAAAACAATGGCTGGTAAAATTAAATTCTTCCACCGAATGGTCATCTTCTCACCAAAATCGTCTAGCTCATACAAACTGCCTGTCATTTCTAAATTGGTGTATTTATGCAACACAAAACCGAATAGCCATGCGAATAATATCGCACTAAAAAATGAGGGCACGCTCATACCAAAGGTGCTTAAAATTTGAATGCTTTTATCAATCCATGTATCTTTATATAAAGCTGAAATAATCCCAAAAATAATCCCAAGAACAATGGCAATGACTATAGCAGAAACTGCTAAAACAAAAGTATTGGGCAAGGTCTCCCCAATAACCTGAGTTACTTTTTTGCCTTGCTTAGTAAACGATGCTCGAAGATACGGCGTTTTTAATACTGTAGTAGTGTTTCCGATTACAAAGAGCTCGGCAGCATTGTATTTATTCGGACTTAAAAAGGTGTAATCTGATTTGGTGTTGGAATGAAATGAGATTGGCGACAAATCATTGAGATAATACAAAAACTGAGTACCTATTGGTTTGTCAAAACCGTATTTCTGCTTCACTGCAGCGACTTGCTCGGCGGTTTGATTTTGCCCGAGCATCATTTTTGCGGGATCGCCGGGTAATATGGTAAACAAAAAGAAAATGACCGTGATGACACCTATTAAGGTGAGAAATGCATAAAAAATTTTATTTAGGAAATAGCTCATCAGAATAATTTGATTTTTCGATGGTTATTAAAACTGAAATTTAATACCTCAAGCACTTTCGAACTTTATGAAGTCCTTTAAAATTGAATAGCTTCGAGGTCATTCCAATGGGCTTTATCAATAACAGTTCCTTTGTTTAAAACAACAATTCCAGGATTAGAACGCACAATGGTTTTTATCACTTTCTCATCACATAAATAGAAGTCGAAATTAAGATTATAAGTTTGCTTTAATCGCATTTTATCATCTTGACCAGAAGAGGTTAAACCTATTACGGTGTACCCATTTTTGATGGCTCTCTCACTGAATGATTTTAACTTAATAACCCCTTCGCTTTCGGCACTGTTAATATCGTACATGGCGATAATCACAAGCTTGTCTTCTTCGAGAAAATAGCTTGTTAGATCTTCATCTTCAGACTCAATAGAAAAATCTTGAACAGGCGGTATGTAACCAAGTTCTATGGTTTTAGTTTCCACACCCACATACTCACCCTCTACTTGCGGATAGCTTCCGTTGGTGACAAATTCCTTGTCTTCCCCATTCACATTAAATGTCCAAGTGTATTCTAAAACTGGCTTTTGAGCATCCTCGGGTGTTGCCATTTGCTCCTGAATATTATTCCCAATTTTATAAGCTCTAAAATCTATTGCCGGTAAATGCATGAGAACATGATAGCCAAACCAAAGTGAAACTAGAAAACTTAATAATGCTAAAATGGTGGTCGGAAGTTTGGAAAACAAAGGCTTAATATGCTTCATTCCGACGAACAAAATCAGGATAAAGAATAACAAAACGACGTCTTTTGTAAAACTCTCCCAAGGTGTTAATTCAAGGGCATCACCAAAACATCCACAATCCTTTACTTTATCGAAATAAGCCGAATAGAAGGTTAAAAAGGTAAAAAAGACAATCATTAACAACAGACTCCAAACCGTGAATTTTGGCTGATAGCCTATGAGTAAAAACACCCCTAGCACAACTTCAAAAACGACAACAAACACCGAAAGTCCAAGGGCGTAAGGAATTAAAAATTCGAGATTTAAAACATCTGCACCAAAGTACTCTTGCAGTTTATACGAAAATCCTAAGGGATCGTTGAGTTTTACAAATCCGGAAATGATGAATAGTATTCCGACGAAAATTCTGCTAATATTTACTATGTATTTCATGTGTCTAAATTATTCCTGCGAAGGCAGGAATCTTATTAATTAAAACTTATAATTCAATATTTACATTGAGGCTTCGACAGCGCTCAGCCTGACAGCACTTTTTTATAATTTATTCACCTCCCAAATACTTTGGAATTTAGTTTTTGGAATTTAGATTTTACTCACTTTCTCCCAAATGAATCATGGCAAAAACCGCATAATTAATCATATCTTGGTAATTTGCTTCAATGCCTTCACTTACCCGAGTGACACCTTCATTATCTTCAATTTGCTTAACGCGTAATAACTTTTGAAGGATTAAATCAGTCAAAGAACTCACACGCATATCGCGCCAGGCCTCGCCATAATCGTGATTCTTATCCATCATCAGTTGTTTGGTTAAGGCTATTTTTTTATCGTAAAGCTCTGTGGCTTCTTCAGTATTAAGGTCGGGTTGCACCACAACTCCTTTGTCTAATTGAATTAAGGCCATCAAACCATAATTAATAATACCTATAAATTCGCTAACCTCATCTTCATCTACTTTTCTTACCCCATTTTCTTGCAAACCTCTAATCCGCTGTGCTTTTATAAAGATTTGATCTGTAAGCGATGGCAAACGTAAAATACGCCATGCGCTGCCGTAATCACTCATTTTATTCACAAAAAGCGTTCTACATTTGGCAACTACAGCGTCGTATTGTTTTGAAGTGTTCTGCATCAAGTTCCGTTAAAATTTGCGTAAATTTCGCATAAATATATTAGAAGTTCAAGGTTTGTGGTTTAAATGTTATTGCTTTTCTTTTGTGCTAAGATTTATATGCTGAAAATTTTGATAGCATTCTTTTTTTTGGCGTGCTGAGACGATTAGACGCAAAGAAAAATGCTCTGGAAGTGAACCTAGTGCTTTCTGAAAACGCGTTGGAATTTGAAATTTAAAGATTGAAATTTGAGGTGTA
>CAYMDB010000360.1:0-3308 GCA_964388865.1 uncultured Flavobacteriaceae bacterium | reverse complement strand
TTATCAATTACTACTTTTGAATCCCATACGGTTTGAGATTGTGCCGTGAGGGCTGTAAAAGCTAAAATTAAGGAGGTAAGTAAAGTTTTTTTCATATTAAGTTGGATTGTTTAACACGAATATATTAATTAATTCTTAGTGAATGTATTATGCGCCAAATTTTTTAAATTTCAAATTTATTTTAAACTTCCAACCATTTGCTCTGGTCTTACCCATTCATCATAATCCTCAGCAGAAACATAGCCTAAATTAACAGCCTCTTCTTTTAGTGTTGTACCGTTTTTATGGGCGGTGTTTGCAATTTCCGCAGCTTTATAATAGCCTATTTTTGTGTTAAGTGCAGTAACTAACATCAATGAATTATTTAATAACTCTTTTATAACTTCATGATTTGGCTCAATACCACTAGCACAATTTTCGTCGAAACTCACACAAGCGTCACCAATGAGTTGAGCAGAATGCAAAATATTAGCAGCCATCATAGGTTTAAATACATTAAGCTCATAATGGCCTTGTGTACCACCAACAGTGATAGCCACATCGTTACCCATGACTTGAGCGCAAACCATAGTCAATGCTTCGCATTGAGTTGGGTTAACTTTACCAGGCATAATGGAACTACCTGGTTCGTTTGCAGGGATTATAATTTCTCCAATACCAGAACGCGGACCAGAAGCCATCATCCGTATATCATTGGCTATTTTATTTAAGGATACAGCTAGTTGTTTTAAAGCACCATGCGTTTCTACAATGGCGTCATGAGCAGCTAAAGCTTCAAATTTATTTTCAGCAGTTACAAAAGGTAAACCTGTAAATTCAGCAATATATTTAGCGACTAAAACATCGTAGCCATCAGGTGTGTTTAATCCAGTGCCTACGGCAGTTCCGCCTAATGCTAATTCACTTAAATGTGCCAAAGTGTGTTCTAAAGCTTTTAAACCGTGATCTAATTGTGAAACATAACCCGAAAATTCCTGTCCCAGAGTTAGGGGAGTGGCATCCATTAAATGCGTACGACCAATTTTAACCACATCTTTAAATTCTAACGATTTATTATGAAGGGTATTTCGTAATTTAATAACACCAGGTATGGTAGTTTCTACCACTTTTTTGTAGGCTGCAATGTGCATTCCGGTTGGAAAAGTATCGTTTGAGGATTGTGATTTATTGACATCATCATTTGGTTGAATGGTTTTTTCGCCTTCACCAATAACCTTTCCTGCTATTTGATGCGCTCTATTGGCAACGACCTCATTCACATTCATGTTGCTCTGTGTTCCAGAACCCGTTTGCCAAATTACAAGTGGAAATTGATCGTTGAGTTTATGGTCTAAAATTTCATCACAAACCTGAGCTATTAAATCGCGCTTAGCCTCTGAGAGCACCTCTAAATCGCAATTGGCATAGGCTGCTGCTTTTTTGAGGTAAGCAAAGCCTTCTACTATTTCTAACGGCATTGACGCAGGTGCACCAATTTTAAAATTATTACGTGAACGCTCTGTCTGCGCTCCCCAAAGTTTATCTGAAGGCACTCTCACCTCACCCATGGTGTCTTTTTCTATTCTATATGTCATGATTCTATGAATTATTTGTCTCACAAATTTACTGATTTTGAATGTTTTTAAGAATTGTATTACCAGTTTTGTTTAAGGATAATCAGACATTTATTTAAAACGAGGTCAAGAACCATAGCAATCTGCCACTGCAATAATTATGTTGGAGGGTTTAAGCTATAAAACGAAAAAAGTAACTTGTTTAAGTCTATTATATAGAAGACGGTAAACTACGATTTATCAACAATCTTTCCATCGACCATCCGTAATTGCCGATCTGCCATAGCGGCTAATTCTTTGTTATGGGTAACGATGACAAAGGTCTGTTTGAATTCGTCTCGAAGTTTAAAAAATAGGTTGTGAAGCTGTTCGGCAGATTCACTATCTAAATTACCAGAGGGTTCGTCTGCAAAAATAATATGTGGATTGTTAATTAAAGCTCTTGCCACTGCCACACGTTGTTGCTCACCGCCCGACATGCTATTAGGTTTGTGGTGTATACGTTCACTTAAACCGAGATAATCGAGTAATTCTTTGGCGCGTTTTTCGGCTTCAGGTTTTGGAGTATTATTAATAAAAGCAGGAATACAAACATTTTCTAATGCCGTAAATTCTGGTAAGAGTTGATGGAACTGAAAGATAAAACCAATATTTGTATTTCTAAACTTCGCAATGGCTTTATGGTTTAGAGATTTTATGGACTGCTCGTTAATAATAAGCTCGGTATCCGCTGTGTAATCAGGTTGGTCTAAGGTGCCTAAAATTTGAAGTAAGGTTGTTTTTCCTGCACCAGAAGCACCGACGATTGAAATAATTTCGCTTTGTTCTATTTTAAGATCAACGCCCTTCAAAACCTGAAGGTCTTTATAAGCTTTCTGTATATTCTTTGCGGTTATAATGGTCTTTTTCATCGAAAGTGAAAGTAATACTTAATCGATTAATGCACAAGATTAGGAGATGCTTTTATTTTTGTTAAACACAGATTTTAAGCCATTAAAATCTATAAAATATTGTAGGCGTAAGGAAAAGGTGTGCTGCATCGGTTGATCGAATAATTGATTTAAACTCTCTGAATAATTTAACGCACTAGCATTGTCTAAATTGAACAACTGATTTCTGTATAAGGTTGTTAAAAAACTACCAGGTGCAAATTGCCATGAGTAGCTTAAATCGATATTCCAAGTGCTAAAATTTAGGTTAGGACTTTCTGCGACATTTTCAATAGTATAACCAGAATCTGTGGTTAGGCGTCCATTATTAAGTAAAGTAAATAATTGGTAATCGTAATTTACAGTATCCCAATAATGTCTGAAAGTAAGCGCTAAAGCATGAAAAGGACTAAAATTATAGTTTCCTGATAAACTGTTGGTTAATCTCTGTCTATTGCGTTCCCCAAAAATAGCTTGGTCATCAGCTTCTGTTGCGTAGCCTCGATCTCCATTATTAAAATCAAAAAACAACCCATAGGTCAATAAGAGTTTATCACTTACTCTAACTCGAGGTGAAACTTCAAAATCATAGGTAAAGAGATCTCTGCCGTTTTCAAACAATAAGCCCACATTCGCTTTCAAATTAACTGCGAAAATGCGATTATAGTTAGAGGAGAACCAAGTTCCTGTGCTGACAAAATTCTCATAGATAAAAAACCGACCATCTCTAGATTGAAAATAATCATATTGTTTACCGGGTTCTACATTTAGTCTAAACCCATATGAATCTAAAGATTTTGATGTGGCTCTATAGGTAGAACCAAAA
>CAYMDB010000359.1:0-3315 GCA_964388865.1 uncultured Flavobacteriaceae bacterium | reverse complement strand
TTTTTGAAAACCCTTACAACATCCGTTGTAAGGGTTTTTTGCTTTTTGAAGGGTTCATTTTTGGTCTTAAATAAACTTTTTTAGTATATTCAAAGTTCAGTAACACTTCGGTTATGAAAGAAAACAAAGAATTAAATTTAGCTTGGAATTTTGTAACCAATACCAACAGAACCATCTTTTTAACTGGTAAGGCTGGAACTGGTAAAACGACATTTTTACACCGTTTAAAAATGGATTGCTTAAAGCGCATGGTAGTTGTTGCTCCAACGGGCGTCGCTGCTATAAATGCCAAAGGTGTTACTATACATTCTTTCTTTCAGATGCCCTTCGGGCCAATTCTTCCTGATAGTGAGCCATCACATTCCTCAGGCTTCAATAGAAAGTTCAGCAAGACTAAAATAAATATAATTAAATCTCTAGATTTATTAGTTATTGATGAAATTAGTATGGTTAGAGCCGATTTGCTAGACGGTATTGATAAAACCTTAAGGCGCTTTAAAAATAGTAATGAGGTGTTTGGAGGTGTTCAGTTGTTAATGATTGGAGATTTGCAACAATTATCTCCTGTGGTTAAGGAACACGAATGGCGCTTATTAAAACCTTTTTACAAAAATGCATTTTTCTTTAGTAGCCAATCCTACCAACAATGCAATCCTATTAGCATTGAATTAAAACATATATATCGACAAGAAAATCCATTGTTTATTACTATTCTCAACGAAATAAGAAATAACAACCTAAGTATAGCCTCCGCTGAAGAACTCAATAAACGTTATCTTCCAAATTTTCAACCTAAAGAGGACGAAGGCTATATTTCATTAACCACACATAATAACAAGGCTAAACATAGCAATGAACTTGAACTTGAAAAATTAAAGACAAAAGAACACACCTATAAAGCTAAAATTCAAGGTAATTTTCCTGAGCACTCGTATCCAAACAAAGAGGAATTGAAGCTTAAAGTTGGTGCGCAGGTGATGTTTATTAAAAACGATAGCTCCCCAGAAAAACGCTATTTTAATGGTAAGATTGGAAAGATAATGTTATTAGATAAGGATGAAGTTGTGGTTCACTGTCCTGATGATGATTTTAATATTGTTACTACTCCTGAAGTTTGGGAAAATATAAATTACACCGTAGATCCTGAATCTAAAGCGATATCTGAAAATACAATCGGAAGTTATACGCAGATTCCTTTACGTTTGGCATGGTCCATTACCATTCATAAAAGTCAAGGTTTAACCTTTGAGAAAGCTATAATTGATGCTGAATCTGCCTTCGCTCACGGCCAAACTTATGTAGCACTCAGCCGATGTAAATCGCTTGAAGGTTTGGTTTTAAGTAGTAAAATCAGTTCAAATCAAATTATAAGTGACACTAATGTGATTTCTTTTAATAAAGATGCAGAAGCTAATCAGCCTAATGAGAGTATATTACTTCAAGCCAAACGCGACTATCAACTCAGTTTAATTTCAGAGCTCTTCGATTTTTATAAGTTTTTGTATCCAACTAATAGAATTTTAGATATTTATTATAAAAATCGGGGAAGTATCGAAGGTTCTGTTGAAAAACCCCTGAATGCAATAAAATTTAGTGTGACTAATTTACTCAAAGTGAGTCACAGTTTTAAATCGCAACTTCAAACCTTGGTGGATAGTCAAGATGTACCTGAGTCACATCTTGTACTTCAAGAACGCTTTAAAAAAGCACTTCAGTACTTTAGTGAGCAGACAAAGTCAACCATTGAAACAGCATTTAATACGTTTAATTTTTCTACAGATAACAAAGCTGTGAGAGAGGATATTGAAAAACAAGTAGAGACTTTCGATGACTTTTTAGCGACTAAACGCTTGTATTTTGAGGGTTTAAAAGGGGGTTTCAAAACTACTGATTTTTTAGAACTTAGAGCTAAGTCTGTATTTATAGGAAAGGAAAAGCCCAAAAAACAACGTAAGACTGTTATTGAAGGAACGGAAAATGCTGAGTTATTTGAATTGCTTCGAGAACTAAGAAATCAAATTGCACAAAGAGAGGAATTAGTGCATTTCCAGGTGTTCACTCAAAAGTCGTTATATGCTATGTGTGAACTGCTACCAACCACGGCTCAAGAATTAAGGGCTGTTCACGGTATGGGTAAAACACGAATTGCAAAATATGGTGAAGAAATCTTACAAGTCATTAGAACTTATTGTGATGAAAATGATATTGATCCCACGGATGCTAAGGAAGTTTCAGAGGTTTTGAAACCGAAAAAGAACACAACAGACACCAAAACTATTTCCTTCAATTTGTTTAAAGCCGGAAAATCTATACATCAAATCGCTTTAGAACGAGAATTGACTGCTGGTACTATTTTTGGCCATTTGGCTAGTTTTATTTCCACTGGTGAAGTCAAAACTACAGATCTAATGTCTGAGTCTAATTTTAAGGAATTAAAGGCAATTATTCCAACTAAAACCTTTGAAAACTTATCGGACTTAAAGCAGCAACTTGATGATAAGTATTCTTACAGTGAAATTAGATTGGTTATAAATGATTTAGCTAAAAACTGAGACGGCTTCAAAATTATATTTTGAAGCCTTTGAATCTTAATTTCTAGTGAAAATTAACCTTTTATAAGTCCTCTCGAAATTACTATTTTCTGAATCTCTGAAGTCCCTTCATAAATCTGAGTGATTTTTGCATCACGCATTAAACGCTCTACATGGTATTCTTTAACAAAACCATTACCACCGTGTATTTGTACCGCTTCAACGGTTTGTTCCATCGCTACTTTACTAGCATATAACTTTGCCATAGCGCTTGCCATATCGTAATTATTGCCCTGATCTTTATCCCAAGCCGCCTTCATTACCATCATTCTAGCTGCTTCAATTTCGGTATACATTTCCGCTAATTTAAAAGCGATCGCTTGGTGGTTGCAAATCTCAGTACCAAAAGCTTTTCGTTCTTTAGAGTATTTTATAGCTAATTCATAGGCTCCTGAAGCAATTCCTAATGCTTGGGCCGCAATACCAATTCGTCCACCAGAAAGTGTCTTCATGGCAAACTTAAAACCAAATCCATCTGCACCAATTCTATTTTCTTTTGGGACTTTTACATCGTTGAATTGCAGCGTATGTGTATCACTTCCTCTAATACCCAACTTATCTTCTTTTGGACCTATATCAAAACCAGGCAATCCTTTTTCCACTATAAAGGCGTTGATACCCTTGTGACCTTTTTCTCTATGGGTTTGGGCAATGACTAAATACACATCTGAACGTCCACCATTAGTAATCCAGTTTTTAGTACCATTGATAATGTAATGGTCTC
>CAYMDB010000358.1:0-3344 GCA_964388865.1 uncultured Flavobacteriaceae bacterium | reverse complement strand
ACTGGTAAGGAATCTGAGGCTTCTGACGAGGAAAATTTTGATGAGTTTGATAATACCAAAGATGAATACGACGACTCAGACACAATTGATACGGAAGACATAAATATTGACGAGTATTTAAGCGACGATGAGGTCCCTGATTATCGCACCAAAGCTAATAATTACAGTGCTGATGATGAAGAAAAAAGTGTCCCCTACGCTGCAGGAACTTCGTTTACACAACATCTAATAAATCAACTCAACACTTTCAGACTTACAGATCAAGAAGAAGAAATTGCCTATTTCTTGGTAGGTAGCGTCGATGAAAGCGGATATATCCGTAGAGCTTTATCTGATATTACAGATGATTTGGCCTTCACTCAAAACATATTTACAACAGTAGAGGACATTGAAAAGGTTCTAAAAATTGTACATCAATTAGATCCTGCTGGAGTTGGTGCTCGTAATCTTCAAGAGTGTTTAAGTATTCAATTGCACAGAAAAGAACAGAATCCAGATGTAGAATTAGCTACAGAAATAATCGATAAGGGCTTTGACCAATTTACCAAAAAGCATTACAAAAAGTTAATGCATAAGTTCGATATTACAGAGCAACAACTCAAAGATGCTATTGAAGAAATCGAACATCTCAACCCAAAACCAGGTGGCTCTTATGCAGGAAATAACCGAATTGTTGAGCATATTATTCCGGATTTTGCCATCAAAATTGTTGATGGCGAATTAGAATTAACGCTCAACGGCAGAAATGCACCCGAACTTCATGTGTCGAGAGAATACAGCAATATGATGAAAGGGTACAAAGAGGCAAAAGAAAAGTCCAAAGCTCAAAAGGATGCGGTAATGTTTATAAAACAGAAACTCGATGCTGCAAAATGGTTTATTGAGGCTGTAAGGCAACGCCAACAGACTTTATTTGTAACCATGAGTGCTATTATGCATTATCAAAAAGAATACTTTCTATCGGGGGATGAGCGCAACTTGCGCCCTATGATTTTAAAAGATATTGCTGACGAAATTGATATGGATGTTTCTACGATTTCTCGTGTGGCTAACAGTAAATATGTAGACACGCCCTATGGTACCAAATTAATTAAAGAATTCTTCTCAGAATCTATGACAAACGATCAGGGTGAAGAGGTATCTACAAGAGAAATTAAGAAAATTCTTGAAACTGTTATTGAGGACGAAAACAAAAAGAAACCTCTTACTGATGAAGCGCTTTCAAAAATATTAAAAGAAAAGGGTTATCCCATTGCAAGACGCACTGTTGCTAAATACAGGGAACAACTCGATTTGCCCGTAGCACGACTTAGAAAGGAAATATAAATGAAAAATTTCATTTTAAAGAGTACTTCATTTGTGTTTCACCCCTTAATTATGCCACTTTTGGGGGTCATCTTTTACTTTTCTAAAACACCGCGCTTTATACCAGAACCGGTAATAAAAGCCAAGTTATTTTCTATAGTTATTCTTACTATAACGCTTCCAATTCTACTTTTCTTTTTACTCAAAACCATTAATAAGGTAGACTCTATATATTTAAAAAGTACGCGCGAACGTTTGATTCCTTTATTTATTAATTCTGTTATCATCTCCTTAATTCTTGTACGCGTTTTGCCCCCTAAGGAAATTTTAGAGTTACATTATTTCTTTTTAGGCATTTTATTTTCAACACTACTGTGTTTCGTATTAGCTATATTTAGAGTAAAAGCGAGTATTCATATGATTGCCGCCTCGGGTTTTTTTATGTTTGCTGTTTCCCTTGGTATCCACTACCAAATTAATATAAATGGTACCATTGCACTTATGGCCATTATTCTCGGTGCCATAGCGACCTCTAGATTGCATCTTAAAGCCCATAACAACTTAGAATTAGGTATTGGTCTATTAACAGGTGCCGTTCCACAATTAATTTTATTACCCTTTTGGTTATAAAATATAAAACATCAAGCCCAGTTTAAGCGCTTTCATGTCAATAGATTGTCCTTCTAAACTTGTATTACTATCAAAAATGGTATTTAACCCGTAATACACATGGAAGTTCCATGTTCCATAACCCGCACTCAGTGTAATTCCGTATTGCAAATTATTAAAATCGCTAATGTTTGATAGCTTTTCATCCCCAACATTACTCTTAAATCTTGAAAAATTATGGAGGACATACCCAAGTTTAAATCCCGCATAAATGCGCCAGAAATTATAAGATTCTGGGGTGGATGTTCGCCATCGTAATTCAAACGGCATTTCAATTAGGTAGGCGGTAAACTTATTTTTTGCGACGTTGATTTCACGATCGTCAATAAGGCTGTAGAGGTATCCATTGTCAGTGGCTTGAATCAACATATTCTGACTATAAGAGTTAGCAGAAAAACCTAAGCCTAGTCCCAATGCTAGATTTCGTTGCTCGTTAATTGGCATATCTCTTATAAATCCAAAATGAAAGCCTGATGAAAATCCACTTTGGGTCAGGTCTGTTGGTTTTGAATTGAGCAAATTGTAAGTAATCCCTAAATAAAATTGGTCCTCTCTATAATCCTTATAAAGGGTTGCTGTTTCGGTATTATTAGTTTGTGAAAACCCAATAAAACCAGCAAAAAAAATAAATAATAAAATGCTCAATTTCATAACTTAAAACTACAAAATCTTTCAATGGTTTTAAATAAAAAAACGCCCTGATTAAATAGGGCGTTTAAATGTAAGATTAAGATATTCGTTTCCTTCTTATTGTTCTGTTTTTGTATTAGCAATGTACATTACTTTTAATGCATTGGCTTTACGTAATTCTTGTTTAATGTCTGATACTAAACCAGCATTGGTATTCTTATCAATTTTAAGACCTACAACAACTTTACTTTGTAGCTCCTCATTCATTTCGCTTATGCCTTGTAAAACAGACGCTTGCACATCCTCAACGGTGATAAAGGCATCATTAAATTGAATTCGTGGCTCTTTTCCAAACTGTTTGTATTGGCTACTTGGCTTACCAGCATAGATAAAAATAGTCCGGTCTTTTTTCAACTTTTCTACTTGATCTGCACTAGGTAGTCTATTTTCAATCATTAAAGAACTGTCTCGCATCACTGTTGCAACCATAAAAAAGAAGAGCAACATAAATACAATATCAGGTAATGAAGCCGTTGAAATGGCTGGTAATTCACCTTTTGGTTTATTTGTAAACTTTGACATAATGGCTTTTAACTTTTATCAGGTTCTGCTTCAGACAATTTCATAGGGAATAAGTTCTTAATGGTTTCAATACGTTCATTAAGTACTTCATCCTTACTAAATTGATTCTTTTCCTTCTCTTCTAAATAACCTACCAATTTCTCCATTTCCTCTCCTTT
>CAYMDB010000357.1:0-3381 GCA_964388865.1 uncultured Flavobacteriaceae bacterium | reverse complement strand
CAAAGAACAACTTAACTTATTTAATAACAATGAATTATAAACGCATCAGTACTATTACCTAACCATAGATTTTGAGGACTAAATACTAATTGTTGTTTTCTTAAAATTTTATATCCACTATTATCTTTACTTGCAATGTCTCTGGTAAAGTAATCACTTTGGTTAAATAAACCTTTAGCAGTTGACGATAAAATAGTATGCTGATTTGAAACAGTTGTTTTCTCATTCACTTCAATAAGAATATCACCCAATTTTCTTTTCTCCCAGTTAGGAAAGGCATTTCCATCATCATCTTTAAACCGTAACTCATGGTTAAAGATTTTTTGCATTACTCCTTTTTTGTATTGCTCTAAACCGGTTTTCTTTTTTTCTAGGGATTGTATGCGGTGGTCTATTGACGTTAAGAAATTAGCAATTTTTTGTTGTTCTGTAAGGTTTGGGAAAGGTAATTTTATAGAGGATAAAATATCTTGTCCAACATTATATCTAGTACTACCGCCCGATTTTGTTGTGATTTCTTTTCTAGCAATTGATGATTTAAGCAATAGATGAAAGAAAAAAGGTTCGTAATCGCCTATTTTTTTTCCTCGTATGACAAACCCCCCAAATGTTGCTTTTTTGACCTTATCTAGGTACACATTAGATTGTCCAACTTCCTCTCGTGTTTCTGAACTTCTTTGAAATAAAATATCTCCATATTGAACTAAGTTTTTTTCAAAAATTTCTTTTGAAACATTAACTTCCCCTTTTATTTTATCATGAGTGATAAAATCATTTTCAATTATATCTAAAACGTTAATAAATTTATAGCCAAAGCCGTAATCTTCTTTAGAAGCGTTAATTCCATTTTTAAAATCTAAGAGATTATCTAATTTTATCTTTTCCCATTCCTCATCAAATTCAGGGAACCGCAATTTTGGTACTACTTGTTTAGTTAATGTATTCATTAGGCATTAAAGATGTTTATATATTCGGTAAAGGCGTAAATACGGTTACGGCTATAGCCTGTAATTTCGGTTAGGATGTCTAAGTTTTCAAAATCTTTTATGATTCTGTTGGCGGTAGAAGGGTGCACGCTTAAAACACTTGCTACATCTTTACTACTTACTATAGGGTTTTTGTACAATTGGTTAATTAGGGTTTTGGCATCGGTTTGTTTTCTACCCAATTGTATGAGTTTATTGAGTTCTATTTCATCTCTTAAAACCATAATTTTTTGGAATGCTTCTATAGATTTTTTAGCAGTTTCTATAATACCATCTAAAAAGAAAAAGAGCCATTGTTCCATATCGTTTTTAGTACGCACCTCTGTTAAATTATCGTAATAATCTCTTCTATGTCTTTCAAAATAATCTGACAGATACAGTGTTGGTTTGCGTAATATATTTTTTTCTGTTAAATAGAGTGTTATGAGCAATCTACCTATTCTACCATTACCATCTAAAAAAGGGTGTATGGTTTCAAACTGATAATGAATAATGGCTATTTTTAGCAAGTGGGGAATTTCTATGGGTAAATTTATTTTTTCAGCATTTGTAAATTGCTCTAAATCTGCCATTAAATCGGGTATTTCTGTATGTACTGGCGGAATAAAGATGGCATCTTTTAGGGTTTTACCTATCCAATTTTGACTACTTCTGTAATTGCCTGGCAACTTGTGTTTACCACGTACTCCTTTTAATAGTATTTGATGTGTTTGCTTTATTAATCGGTTTGAAATAGGCAGGGTTTCTAAACTTATTATAGCATGGTTTAAGGCCTCTATGTAATTATGTACCTCTTGCCAATCGTCTCTTTTTTCTGGATTGATGTCTTCTTGCTTAATTAAAACATCTTTAAAAGTGGTTTGTGTCCCCTCTATTTTACTACTTACTGTAGCTTCTTTAGCGACGTGCATTTTTATAAAAAAATCGATGTCTGGTATTAATTCTGAAAAAGAGTCTAATCTGCCCAAATATCTATCTGCCTCACCTAGTTTTATTAATAACTTTGGATTAGAGAACAACCATTGTTGTGTAATTTTAGTAGGCAAAAACGATTTGTATTCAAATTGCTGAATCCAAGAACCGCTAGTATAGTTTTTAACATCTAATATATCCATAAGTACAACTATAATTTTTTATAAACGCTTTTAAGTCAATAAGTGCAAATATAATTTTTTATAATTGCACAAAACTAATAAAATGCAATTATAAGGGTTTGTGATTGCAGATAACTTGTTATTTTTTGTTTCACTTTAAAACGGTGTTTTAATATTCAGTTCTTTACAGAAAAAAGCTATCAAAGTTTCGTTTTCTTCTAATTGTGTATCTAAGTTTTGTATTTCAGTCGCTACAGTATCAATATCAATTTGCTCCTCTTCCTCAAAGGTGTCTACATAACGCGGTATATTTAAATTATAGTCATTTTCTATTACCTCGCTTAAAGGTGCTACATAACTGTATTTATCTTCGATTTTTCGCTCTCTGTAAGTGCTAACTATTTTTTCAACATCAGTTGCACTTAACATATTCTGTGTTTTTACTTTTTCATAATGTTCGCTGGCATCAATAAACAAAATATCGTCTGGGTTTTCTCTACACTTTTTAAATACTAAAATGCAGGTGGGTATGCTTGTACCATAAAAAATGTTTGCTGGCAGACCAATTACGGCATCTAAACAGTTCTTTTCTTTAATCAAATATTCTCTAATATGTGCTTCTGCACCACCTCGAAACAATGCACCGTGTGGTAATACTACAGCCATTTGTCCGTTTTCGGCTAAATGATGTACCATATGCTGTACAAATGCAAAATCTGCCTTACTACCTGGTGCTAACTTACCGTATTGGCTAAATCGATCATCACTCATAAAGAGTTGGTTGGCACTCCAATTAGCAGAGAATGGCGGATTGGCTACAATAGCTTCAAAACGGTGTTCTATGTGTTGTGGGTGTTCTAAGGTATCTTCTTGTTTAATATCAAACTGACGGTAATGTACACCGTGAAGTATCATATTCATACGTGCTAAGTTATACGTAGTACGGTTTAATTCTTGTCCGTAAAAGTTATTGACTTCCTCTACTTCTTTAGCCACACGTAATAGCAAAGAACCAGAGCCACAAGTTGGATCGTACACCGATTTTAGTTTCTTTTTACCTGTTGTTACCAACTTAGCCAATACCATACTAACCTCTTGTGGTGTATAAAATTCGCCTGCTTTTTTACCCGCGCCACTGGCGAACTTGCCTATAAGATACTCGTAAGCATCGCCCAACACATCCAATTCGGTTTGTTCAAGTTTGAAATCTATCTTATCCAGATGTGCCAGTACTTTGGCAATAATCTCGTTACGCGCTTCTGGACTTTTACCTAATTTGGTAGAGTTTAAATCCATATCCT
>CAYMDB010000356.1:0-3387 GCA_964388865.1 uncultured Flavobacteriaceae bacterium | reverse complement strand
AAAATTGTAAGTTGAATTAATCCCGATGCATATCGGGATCTCTCGTTACTCGTTAATAATTCCCTCTCGTTAATTTTAATCTCGTTAATACGCGTTAAAAACACTGTTTATTAACCGACCAAAACTAATTTTGGTCTTAAATTTTAAAATTATGAAGAATAAAGTATTTTGCCTTTTGGCTGTGGTAGTATTTACCCTAAGTACTGTAAACGTAAATGCTTACAATCATGAAGTACACGCTCTATATCGACTTGATTGTAATGACATTTACGATGCATACTACGAAGCTGCATATTTTGCAGGCTATTCATTTGGTGATGCATTAGAAATTGCAGATGCAGCTTAGCTTATACACTGTGCGAGGCATTCCAATTTATTGGTGGCTATTTAAATGGAGAATAATGATATCGCCTAAATTATGATAAAATATATACAACACTCTATAATATTTTTGTTAATATTTAGCGTAACTAATTCTGAAAATAACCAAAGTGCTAAATGTCGTTATGATAATAAAGTAATTATTATAAAGTACGCCAAATATTTAGAGAGAAAACTGGATACCACAAAGGCTAACAAAATTAACAACAGGTTAGCAAAATTTAATAAACGAATTGAGGAAACTTCAAAAGAAATTTCATTTCGTTTAATCATTTATGAAGATAAATCAATATTCAAACAAGACCTTATTATGCATGCGGACAACGAAAACGAAATTTTTGCGAAGCTGGCTGGTTCAATAGGTGGAACTAAAGGTGTTTTTTACATAAACAAGAATGACTCGACTTGTATTAATGAGAAAAATATCAGGGATACTAGCTATAATGTTAGATTTGATTTAAATAAATGGAAAATCACAAAGGAAACAAAACTTATCAATGACTTTGTTTGTTTTAAAGCTATTAGTGAAGAAATAGTTGAAGGTGGCATTGCAGAGGGCAAAAAAAATGTTATAACGGCATGGTTTACCGCTGAGCTGCCAAGTTTTTTTGGACCCGCTTCATATTATGGACTTCCTGGCACTATCCTTGAGGTAAGTAATGGGAGTATAACGTTGAATGCTACGAATATAGAATTCAATGAAGACGTCGATAAAAGAATAGAGTTTCCGAAAATAACAGAAACGATTACTGAAAATGAATTCCAAGAAAAAGCCAGAGAGCTAGCACCTAAGAGATTTAGAAAAAAATCTAGAAAATAAATTAAGTGAAAATACTTGAATTAAAAAGTATTTTAAATTTCAAAATCCTGCTGCTCCTAGCAGGATTTTTTTCATTAGTTAACGCCCAACAGACTTTAGTCACCGGCAAAGTAACCGACACACTATAAAACCCATTACCCTACGCCAACATCTTAGCCATACCAAAAGCAGACGACCAGGACATAAAATTTGCCATTTTAAACTATAAAACACATCTAATTTAAGTTCATTGTTGTAATCTCCACAAAAACCAAATGTGAATTCAAAATCCAAAACTGTTAAATTTTAAACTCTGATTACCAATCAATTGCGGTTTTTCCGCAGTTAACAATTAATACATTTTTAATTTGGTGGTTTCCATTTTTTTTTTCTAAATTTATATCGTTGAATGGTGTAGCTGAGTGTTTTAACGAGGCACTACGACGTACTAATTGACACTTGGTTAACCAAAAAAAGACCTGTGCAGGTTTATTTTAATGAAACTCAATTTTGTAAAGCCATTAAGGCGCATACAAAATTGTAAGTTGAATTAATCCCGATGCATATCGGGATCTCTCGTTACTCGTTAATAATTCCCTCTCGTTAATTTTAATCTCGTTAAAAACACTGTTTATTAACTGACCTATCTAAAAAAATATTATAAGTCTTAAATTTTAAAATTATGAAGAAAAAAGTTTTTAGCCTTTTGGCTGTGGTAATGTTTACCTCGACACTAGTAAGTGCGGCACTAAACGAAAAATCTGACGCAGAAGAATTTGGCAGAGCATCTTTTTGCGCTAATTATTGGAGAAACGCTGTTATGACTCTGGTCGCCGATAATGGACATGATCCAAACACAGATTTACTAGGAAATACCAGCTATATAGATATATACATGGTAGCCTACACTCATTGCTTATCGATTTAAACATGACTGTATTATTTAGACAAAGAATACTTGCACTTGTAATCATAACTTTTAGTTTCATTAGTCAAAGTCAAAGTAAATTGTCAGGTACAGTTATATACAAGGCTTCCCATGATAAAACTCAAATAAAAAAAGGTGAAAAAAGTTCAGACGGTAACACAGCAGGAATAGAGGGCGCAAACCAATTATTAAAAAATGCTTCGGATGTTCGCGCAACTCTCAGTTTTAGTGAGAAAGAGTCATCCTATCGAGTTAATGAAAAATTAGAAGTTGATGGTATTGAATCTATAAATATAACTTATTTTTTTGCAGGAGGTGACAATCTATATTATCATAATAGAGACTCTTTAAATGTCTTAAAATCTAATACATCTTTAGGAAAGACATTTTTAATTAAAAATAAATTACTGAACTGGAAAATCACTAAAGAAACAAAAAAAATTGATGATTTGCTGAGTATAAAAGCTTTTGCTACCTCGCCTACTGAAGAAAAAACTAAAATTGTTGCTACAGCATGGTTTTCTCCGAGTATTCCAATTGGCTATGGGCCAATGGAATATTTTGGATTACCAGGCCTAATTATTGAATTAAAGTTTTCTAAAATGACATTTATTGCGGAGAAAATTAATCTACAGGATAAAAATGTCGTCATAGAAAAACATAAAGAAGCTCCAATTGTTACACCTCAAGAGTTTAGAGTAATTGCTAAGAAAAAAACACCTGAGTTTTTTGATAATTAAGTAACTTAAAATTAATCTAAGTTATAATATAATCCTGCTTTTACTAGCAGTATCTGATTCACTGTGCGACGCCAATAGACGTTAAATACAAGTAATAAAGATGCTTGGGAATTTTGAAGTAACAGTTTATGCAGTATGTATGGCTAGTGAAGTATTAATACAGGTAAATAATAAATCATACAAAGTGGATAATTTTATCCACTTTGTTTATTAAAAAATCATGAAAAAACATATCATTCTTATCCTTTTAATATAGTGTTTATGTGTAATTTGTTTGCACAAAATAATTCTATTTTTGTTATAACATATCAGACAAATATTATAAAATCTGAAGAGACCAATAGTACCAAACAATTGCTCATAGTAAAAATCGCCATTTGGCTTTTTAAACTGGGTGTGGCGTTTTGGTGGAATTTTTCCGAGTTTATGGTAAATTGGCATGTTTTTTAGTTTTAATCTTAAACACTTCTTCTGTTTATTTAACTACATCTCGACTACGCTCGATGTGACAGATAGAAAAAAATATAATTTATCTTAAA
>CAYMDB010000355.1:0-3391 GCA_964388865.1 uncultured Flavobacteriaceae bacterium | reverse complement strand
GCTGATTTATTTCTGAAAAATCAATATTTGTCAGTACTTTTACATTATTTTTTTCTAGGGCCTCAATAGCTGTTTGACTGTAATTAGAATCCTTCCACCGCTGTACAGCATAGGCTCTTGTTTTTAAATATGCTATGTATTCTTCAGTGTAGTGATCTTCTATACCAAATCCCATAAACAACGCTAATCTAGGTGATATCGATTTCTTTTTCAAAAAGTTTGGTAATCGTTTTGTTAAACCAGGGTGAAAGGCATAATTTGGGAAAAGAGAAATAAGTTCAGCATTTGGAGAATGTGTTGTGGTAAGTTTCCAAAGAATAACATCTCCAGCTTCACTTTGTACATTAATAATCTTGCCCTTGTGGATACTCTGATGCAAGTGAGAATTAGATCTTAAACATAAACCTTTAGAGTGTTTAGAGTGGTCTTGTAAATAGATACCCAACCGCAATAATGAGTAGTTTTTATCTTTGAATTCTATACTATTTACGTTTTCTCGGTCTCTAGAGTCTTTATGAAATCCACTTAGCGAGGTATTATAAGACAAAACGCTATCCCCAAAGTAAACAAGGCTATCTTTTCCTGTGGCTTCCTTAAAAATTTGAATGATACGCTCATCTGTAATAATTTTTGAAAGATGTTCAGCCGATAATAAATCTCCTTTATGATTCTTATCCTGCTCAGCATAGGTTCTAAAAGTCTCAATTTCTTTGTGGGTAAAGACATTTTTAATTAGCGCCCAACCATGTGTGTTAATTTGTTCTTTTATGGTCATAATGAGTTAATTTGTATATTAAAGCTGTATTAAATTTAAAACTCAGATGTTAGTTTCATTTTAAAAAAGCACTATGCCAATCCTTGATTATCATAATCGGTATCGTTCATTAAGACATGCATATTTGGCAGACGTCCCTTTTCATATAAATTCCTCGTAATTTTTAACATGCTTTCTGTTAGAGTATTAGCTCTTACAACATACAAAAACAAGTCTGCATGTTTAGCTAGCATCAAGGTATCAGAATCTATATGTATGGCAGGTGTATCTATAAGGACATAATCGTAATTTTGTTTTCCGTAATCTAAAATAGTTTTAAAACGTGTGCTACTGAGTAATTCAGAGTACTGACCTTCTGAAACACCTGCGCTTATAACATCAAAATTATGAGGTTGATAATGTGTTATTACATCACTAACCTTGATAGATTTATCTTTTAAAAAATGAAATAATCCTTTTTCTGACTTTAAGTTTAAGAAATTTGCAATTTTAGGATTTCGAATATTGGCTTCTATAACTAATATCCTTTTATTTAATAAAGCAAATGAAGTAGCTAAATTTGAAGCAATAAAAGTTTTACCTTCTTCACTAGTTGTAGATGTAATAAACACTGTATTGCTAATTGTTTCACCGTCTTTAAACGCATGTATAATATTAGTCCGTAATAAACGAAACGCTTCTGCGACGACTCTGCTATTTTCATCCTCTATGGTAACAATGTCTTGTTTTAATTTTGTTTTAGGAATATCTCCAATTAACGGTGCTTTAATAATATTCTCAAAAGCCTCATAAGTGTGTATTTTGTTATCCAATAAAGCGCGCAACGTTAATATAGCTGCAGGGATAAGCAGGCCTAACAGAATGCTTGTAAGCAAAACGATTATTTTTCTGGGGGAAACAGGAATACTACTACCGTAGGCTTTATCAATAACTATGGCATAGGGTAAAGTTACAGCTGATGAAATAGAATTTTCTTCTCGTTTTTGAAGTAAATAAAGGTATAAGGTTTCTATAATATTTTGTTGGCGTTCTATATTTTGTATGTCGCGTTCCTTTTTTGGTGTAGAAACAATTTGCGAATTAAGCTCTTGTTCTTGGCCTCGTAATTCTCTTAGGTCAATAGTTAGTGAAGATCGTTGATTAATTAAGCTACGATCTATACTTTTTCTTAAACTTGAAATTTGATTATTTAAATTTACAATAATAGGATTTTCACTATTTGCACCCTTTGACAAGCGCTCTTTATCTAACAATAGATTGTTGTATTGTATCGTATTTTGAGCCATATTATCATTGATTCCTCCCAAGTTGCTCGGAATTAAATCGTCTTTATTCGTTTCCATGTAGGTAATTAAATAATCAATGAGTTTGAGCTGCGAATTTAATTCTACAATTTGCTTGCTTACAGAGGCATTGGTGGCCAGGTTTATATTAGCTTCGTAGTCAATATTACTTAGTTTATTTTCTGACTTATAGGTCTCTACACCTTGATCTAAATTGTTTAGTTCTACTAAAACATCGTCAATTCTACTATTCAAAAATTCATTGGTGTTTTTAGCGATAAGATTTTTATAAGCAATAGCATCTTCGTTGTAATAACTTACCAAGCTATCTAAAATTTCTCGAGCTTTTAACTTTATAGGATCTTGAAGTTTTAAAACTAAAAGATTAGATTTAGGATTATCTGCTATAACCTCAATGCGTTTGTTAAAGGCAATTGCTATTTCTTCTAGTGGGCTTATTTTTATAGTAATTTCTTCGTCTTCTGAGACATTTAAATCATTTGGTGTTACTATTATATCCCCAAATTCTAAAGATATTTTTTGACCAAAAACCCCAGTTGTAATTAAATCCCCATCTTCATTGAACAAAGTGTATTCAGAATCCTTTTTCGATTCTAAAGTAAAAGATGTATTTAAAGCATTTAAATATTGGTCATCTAAGAAGAAATGAATTTTAAATGGAAGACTTCCTTTATAGACTTCATTTGAGATGAAACCGTTTTTAATAAAATAAGTAATGTTAAGATCTAAGTTTTTTACAACCCGTTCAATGAGAGATTTAGATTTTAGAATACCAATTTCCGTCTCTAATGAGGTTTTAGGCCCAACGAATAATCCTAAATCCTGAAAAACTGAAATTTCAGAAGTGGAACCTCCGTCGTTGTTTTCATCATTTATTAAAATGGTAGAGGATACTTCGTATTCATAAGTAGCAAATTGTAAATAAGCAAATGCCAAGACCAATGCAGCTGTAACAAAAATCACAAAGAGTTTCCAATGGGATTTTACTTTATTTAATGCATCACTAAAATCAATTTTATCTTTTTTAGTGTGTTGGTCATTTTTATTTATGTGTGTTTTCATAATGTTTTACCTAAGCAGAATTGCAGCAAGAGAAATAAGAATGGAAATAGACGACACTAGAATGTAAGAGTTTGGACCTATAGTAGAGGAGTTTACTCTGGTTTTATTAGCCTCTACATAAATAATATCGTTTTGAGTAAGAAAATAGTAAGGTGAATTAAATATGGCTTTATTGGTTAGATCGAGGTTTGTAAACGTCCTTATGCCATTTTGTTCACGTATTAAAGTTACAGATTTTCGGTCTCCATAT
>CAYMDB010000354.1:0-3423 GCA_964388865.1 uncultured Flavobacteriaceae bacterium | reverse complement strand
ATTTTGAGCCGAATCTTCCTTCGTTTTTAAACCACAAGAAATCACTATTAAGACTGATAATAAAACTGTATTTTTGAAAACCTTAAAACACATAGATCGGTTTGAATTTTGAGTTGTTTATAGCTAAACGTATTATTGGTAATAAAACGTATAAAAGTAGTGTTTCAGCACCAATAATTAAAATTGGTATTGCCGCTATTGCTATTGGGATTATTGTGATGCTTATTGCTATTGCTACCGGTTTTGGTTTGCAACAAAAAATTAGAGATAAAGTAGTGGCCTTTAATGGTCATATTGAAATTACTAATTTCGACACGAATGCTTCAGATGAATCTCAAGTTCCAATTTCTTTAAATCAAGAATTTTATCCCAAGTTTAAAAATATTGAAGGCATCAAACACATCCAAGGTGTGGCTACTAAATTTGGAGTCATTAGAACGGAATCCGATTTTGAAGGCGTTGTGGTAAAGGGAGTAGGAGCCGATTACAATTGGGATTACTTTAAAGAATTTTTAGTTGAAGGACGGTTACCCGATTTTACCCAAAAAAGAAACGAAGAAATCCTCATTTCAAAATACTTAGCCAATCGTTTGGGATTTAAAGTTGGTGATACCTTTCAAACGCTTTTTGGTGAACAGCTTGACAAGTTACCACGAATTATAAATTTTGAAATTGTTGGTATTTTCAATTCGGGCTTTCAAGAATTAGATGAAAAATTTTGCATTGCAGATTTAAGACATATTCAACGCCTTAATAAATGGAATTCAGATCAAATTGGAAATTTTGAAGTTTTTATTGATGATTTTTCAAAACTAGATCAAACCTATCAGCAGGTTTACCAAGAGATTCCGTCTTTATTAAATGCTACGCCGATTACCCAAAAGTTTTATACCATTTTTGAGTGGATTAAAATATTTGACAACAACACTTATGGCATTATTGTGATTATGATTATCGTAGCAGGGATTAATATGATTACAGCATTGCTCGTTCTTATTTTAGAGCGCACGAGAATGATTGGCGTTTTAAAAGCCTTGGGAAGTTCTAACTGGTCTATAAGAAAAGTCTTTCTTTACAACGCCTCTTACCTTATTGGTTTAGGATTGCTTTGGGGAAATAGCATTGGTTTAGGCTTGTTATTGGCCCAAAAATATTTTAAACTTTTTCCCTTAAATCCAGATACCTATTATGTAAGTGAAGCGCCAGTGTATTTGAGTTGGGACTATGTTTTACTTTTAAACTTAGGCACCTTTATAGCTTGCTTATTAATGTTACTTATTCCTTCTTATATCATTTCTAAGATTTCTCCGGTGAAGGCGATTCGTTTTGATTAAAGCCCATTGGCCTAATTTTTAGATTGTCCATTGACTTTTAATTTGCCCTAGTAGGGAGCAGAGGTTGTCTACTGCTTAGCCATTTGTTCAAATTTTATTTAAATTGAATTTTCATCATTAGTTAATAGGTAACTCCAATAGCTAAGAGCCACTAAAAACATAACAAACTTTTTACTTTCTACTTATTACTTTATACTTAAATTTGCACCGCAAATTGATTTTATGGATTACAAAGAAAATATATTAGGCACCATAGGAAACACACCATTAGTTAAAATGAACAAATTAGTGGAAGACCTACCATGCCTAGTACTCGCTAAATACGAAACTTTTAACCCAGGGAATTCTGTAAAAGACCGTATGGCGGTGCAGATGATTGAAGATGCTGAGGCAGACGGCCGACTCAAACCAGGAGGCACTATCATAGAAGGAACCTCTGGAAATACAGGTATGGGTCTCGCATTAGCCGCCATTATAAAAGGCTACAAATGCATTTTTGTTATGAGCGATAAACAGTCTAAAGAAAAAATGGATATTCTTAGAGCTGTTGGTGCTGAGGTTGTGGTTTGTCCAACAGACGTGGCGCCTACAGATCCTCGAAGTTATTATTCAGTATCCAAACGTTTAGGAGAAGAAACGCCAAATTCGTGGTATGTTAACCAATATGATAATCCAAGTAATTGCAAAGCACATTTTAAAAGTACGGGTCCAGAAATTTGGAATCAAACCGATGGTAAGGTTACGCATTTTGTAGTTGGTGTTGGCACCGGTGGCACCATAAGTGGGGTAGCAAGTTATTTAAAAATGAAAAATCCCAATGTTAAAATATGGGGAGTTGACACTTACGGTTCGGTATTCAAAAAATATCACGAAACTGGTATTTTTGATGAAAAAGAAATCTATCCATACGTCACCGAAGGCATTGGTGAAGATATTTTACCAGCAAATGTCAATTTCAGTCTTATAGATGGTTTTACGAAAGTCACCGATAAAGATGCTGCGGTTTATACCCAAAGACTCGCTAAAGAAGAAGGCATGTTTTTAGGAAATTCAGCAGGTGCGGCCATTAAAGGCGTTTTACAATTAAAAGAACATTTTAAACCTGAAGATGTGGTTGTAGTCTTGTTTCATGATCACGGTAGTCGTTATGTAGGGAAAATGTTTAATGACGATTGGATGCGCAGTATGGGTTATATCGATTAAAGTGACTTTACATAAATAAAATACCCATTCTTATTTTATTCTGAATCCTAATAGTATAACTTCATTCTTAGAGGATTAGATAGAAATTTTTTGAAAAAACTTGTTTTTTTAAAGCAAAGATTTCTATTTTAGAAGGATGCAAGAGGACTTTCTTCACTACATATGGAAATATAAAGCTTTTAATTCGTTTGGTCTTAAAACAACTAAAGGCGAGCCGATTGGTGTTCAGCAACTAGGTCAACACAACCATAATGCAGGTCCGGATTTCTTCAACGCACAATTAGTAATAGGCCAGCAGCTTTGGGCTGGTAATGTGGAAATACATATTAAATCTTCAGATTGGTATGTGCATCATCATGAAACGGATAAGGCCTACGACAACGTCATTTTACACGTGGTGTGGCAACACGACACCGAAATTTTCAGAAAAGATAATTCTGAAATCCCTACTTTAGAATTAGGACCTTATGTTGATAAAACCCTCATCATTAGGTATCAAAAACTCATGCAATCTAAATCTTGGATTAATTGTGAAACAAACTTTCATGAGGTTGATAATTTTTTACTTAATAATTGGTTAGAGCGGCTCTATGTGGAACGCTTAAAGCGTAAATCGGAGAGGATTGAACACTTATTAAAAACAACTCATAACGACTGGGAGGCAGTATTGTTTATTCTACTATTAAAAAACTTCGGACTCAAAGTGAATAGCGAAGCTTTCTTGAGTTTAGGAAAGTCAATAGCGTTTTCAGTTATAAGAAAAACACAAACCAATTTACAATCTTTGGAAGCTTTGCTATTTGGTCAGGCGGGCTTATTAGAAAACGAAGTGGAAGACCTTTATTTTAAAGAATTGAAACGTGAGTATAAGTTTTTAAAACAAAAG
>CAYMDB010000353.1:0-3482 GCA_964388865.1 uncultured Flavobacteriaceae bacterium | reverse complement strand
TCAACTTTTTCACCACTCTTGAAAAACATGGGGTTGCTGTAAAAAATTAAGAACTAAATAGTTATGGGATAATTATCCCTTATCATTTAATGCTTAACGCGCCACAAGGTTTGTATCACTGTAATAATGTGATTATAAACCTTAATATTATAGATTCTTGTAGGTAGCAAGTTAGGATCAATCTAGTAGCTAATAATTATTATAATTACTGACTTTTAGAATTTTCATTATCTTTTCTAGCAACATGATCGGCATGGTAGGCGCCACGCTCTCCCATAGGTTGAACTTCACCGGTTGTAGTATCATAGCTCGTTTGATGTTCCATTTCAGAATTGATTTCTGCACCGAGGAGAATAATAAATGCTGTTAAAAAAAACCAAAGCATAAGTATAATTACTGCTGCGAAGCTACCATAGGTTTTATCAAAGCTGCCAAAGTTATTTACAAAAATGCTAAAGAGTACTGAACCTACAAGCCATAAAACTGTGGCTATAATAGCCCCCAACTCGCCCATTTAAATGTAGGACTCTCACGATGGGGCGCAACTTTATAAATTGCTGTTAATGCAAACATCACTATGAGTGCCAGTATGGGCCATCGTAATAATTGGATAATTGTTTCTAAGGTTGAAGGCAAACCGATTTTATCAACAAGTGCTGGAAAAACCACAACCATTGCAATAGTAATGAAGCCGATAATGAGGCCACCTATAGTATACATAAGGGTAATGGCAGTCATTTTAAAAAATCCACGTTTATCGGTTTCATTATATGTAATATTAACTCCTTCAAAAACTGCTTTTGTACGTTTATTGGCACTCCAGATACTGATTAGCAGACCAAAAACCAAACTCCATCCTAGGGATGATTCCGACTTTTCCGATTGCTTTTGTAAAATACCGCTAATCATTTCGTGGGCCTGATCGGGAAGAATAGTTGCCAGCTGAATTATTTGTTGCTCTACCTCTGCCGCATCCATTGCTAGTCCATATATGGATAAAGCAGCAGCGATAGCGGGAAAAATTGCTAAGAAAAAATAAAACGCAATACCTGCAGAAACGAGGGCTACATGGTCTTTTTTTACCTGATCTTTTACTCGTAAGGCACTATCTTTCCAGCCTTTAATTGGTATTTGTGTTGGTTTTTTAGCCTCGTGACCTCTGTCGCCTGATGAAATCGAATCCATAATATTTGCTTAGATTAAAAGATAATGATTTAAAAGTTGTGAAATTAAATTCACTTGAAATAGACATAGGTTAAAAACAGGATATCCCATTAAATATTTGATGATTGTGAACTTGTGATGCATAGCACAAAATACGGTTGCACTTACAAGGCTTGATCTTGTTAAATTTTAAGATCTCTTAATTTCGAACAGAATCTACAGCGTATTTTTAAATGAGCTTAACTCATTTCAACAAAAGATGAGCCAGTTTGAACGGGTAAAAGCTCTGAGTCGTAAAAGGTGGCGTGGCTATTTTTGTAGCTCGTTGCTAAAATCGGGAGTGCTGATATGAGATGTCATGAGCACAACATGTTATGGCCTAGTAAGTTTAAATATTTTTTAAAATACCGCGTTTTGATGTTGTTGAGAATTTTGCTGAGTACGTGAAGTTGACAATAGTTAAAGAAAATTCTGTTAGTTAGCTTTTAAATGTTTTCTTAAATATGCTTTTAGATAAGACTTGGTAGATTACGGCAAAGCCAACAAATGTAAATATGATGTGTAGCATATTAAGAACAATCTCAGAGTTCACATAGAGAGCAACGTGTGGTTTAATTATTAGGGTTACCCCGATACTGATGACCAAAGAAAGAATAGCTATTAGTAGTTTTAAAATCATTTTATCGAGTTTAGAGTCTATTTTGTAATGTAGCGCGACTATTTCAAATAATTTGATAAGTGGTTTAACTTGTTTTTTTAGACACTCGTTAAATGGACAAGAGCTAAAGTCTAAAAATACAAAAATTATGGGTTTTACTAAGGAACTGTTTGTTCTTAATTGTTAAGGAAGTTTTCACAGACGAATGCTAGGTAAGTTTTTACTTAGAATTTTACGCTTTGATTCCAGACTTAAGTCCAAGCCAAATATTTGACCAATTGCTTCATAATAGACCGGCTGTCGTTTTACATATTAGTCGATTAAAAACTTTCTGACGTCCTGATTCATAAGTTGATAATTTTTTTCAGTTTGTCAGTTATGAAATAACCACCTGTTTGGGCTGCTGTCCCTTTGAATTCAATGAAACCTAATTCCTTTAGCTGTTCAATGTACCTTTCCATTGTTCTATCACTACCTAGTTTGGTAATCTTTTTGTAATCCGGTATTCGTTTACCTTCATTACTAACTATGGCTTTAAGAAGCACAGAAAGTTTACGCTTCAATGCTTTAGTAGCTCCGTCAATAGCTCCGTCAATAGCTCCGTCAAGTTTAAAAAAAAGCTCAACATCTTTTGCTCCGTCATTAGCTCCGTCATTAGCTCCGCCAAGTTTTACATTCAGAGGAAATGACAGTTTTACACTTGTTTCAGAAGTAGTCCAGTTAGGTGCTTTAAGTCCGGCTGCTTTGCATGCATCCATAATTTTAATAGTACCTCGACCAATCTTCTCTATGTAACCTCTTAGAAATACCATATGGGCAATATCAGGATTTACAGGAAGAGATAAATGACTCTTTCTAAGCTCTGCAGCCTTTAGGGGTGATTTGCCGGAATTGAAGATTTCAATTTTATCACTGTAAATAATGACTGACATGGATGCCGATGGCACAGTGTAATCACGATGCACGAGGGCATTCATCACACCCTCTCGGAGCGCTGACATTGGTACTACATACTCATCTTGACGCTCCCACTCCTTTTTGCTAAATCTCCTAGAAGTGTGCAGATGCTTTTCAAAAAAATCTTGCACCGCCGTAATATTTTTGAAAAGATTTCCATCTAGTAGTTTGTCATCCACAAATTCATCAGCTGTTTTTCCTTTTTCTAAAAAAGCAATCCGGACACGTGCTTGTGGTATAAAACGAGCTGGATTTTTAGCAAAAAGGACTACAGCTGCATTGGTGAAATGTCCATTCTGGAATAGTCCAAAATGGGTTAAAAAGTCAATGGGTTTTCCTTTGCTTTCATCCAGCTTGCTTTCGTTGATAGATCGATTAATCGTCAATTGAATTTCATGAATGTCTAAATCTTCCAATTCTACACCCAAGGCCATCTGACGTTCCCAATGCAATTCAGTTTTCTGACGATTGTGGATTAAATCTGAAATCTCCTGTGATGTGGCTTTTACTGTGCTTTGACCTCTGCGGAAATAGATGCTGCCGCCAAATATATAGGGCTGCTTGGAGCCGGCCCATACTTTCACCAAAATGACTTGCCTGTGGCCTACCTGTTCTAACGAAACCATAACCGGTGCTTCCGGAATAATGGCCGTACTCAGATATTCGGTGAGTTCCTTCTCCCAATTTTCAGCATCGGTAATGC
>CAYMDB010000352.1:0-3506 GCA_964388865.1 uncultured Flavobacteriaceae bacterium | reverse complement strand
ATTATATTTACTGGAGTTTTAAAATATTTAATCTATCTTAACGCATCAGTACTACCTCCAGTATTTAAGTTTCTGGCAAAACGCGGAAAATTACTGCTAGATATTTCTATGCGAATGCGATGTCCTTTTTTAAACACATTGCTCGTAGCCAAAGGTGTGAGATCTACTTTGTAGACCTCGCCTTTTTCCATAAACACTTCTTTGTCGTAACCTTCACGGTAGCGGACCCGCTGAATCGTTTCGTCTAAATTATAAGCGGTGCCCTCAGGAGACACATCAATAAGCTTTAAGGTAAAATCTGTATCCTTAACATCAGAAGAGATATAAAGCGTGGCTTCAATAAAACCAGAAACCTCGGTATCTTTAGTTAAAACGTCCGATGAATACACTAAAATATCGTTTCGGGCTTCCATATCCATTTGATTTAAGGAACCACCTTTTATGGCATTCCCAGTACAACACACATTGCCACCATAAGACGGCACAGGTGCCATTGGGTCGTAAGTAAAACTATCAGGTTTATCGGTAGTTGCTTGTTTGGGGGTGAGTTTGCCGTTACCAAATCGGCTATTGGCATCACCACCACTATTCAAATAAAAAGTGGTCATTTTAGTGTTTTCAGGTGGCCAGGTATTGGCAGTTTGCCACTGGTTGATGCCCATGGTGTAATACTGCACTCTTGGGGTGGTTTCTCTAAAATCGTTAGCTTCGTCTTTAAGCCATAAATCGAACCATTTGGTGATTTGTTCATTATAATTTAAACGGGCATCACCAACACTGCGTTCTCCAACGATGGTGTTCTCGGTGGCTCTGGTATAGCCACAGTGCAAGGTTGGTGCAATGACCAGGTATTGGTTATCTCTTACCATGGCATCTTTGGCATTGTTTCGCACATGATTAAACAGCGTAAGGTTAGGCGTAATAGACACGTCGTACCACGAAGCAAACCAAAAACTAGGGGTTGTAATTTCCATATTATCGTGGTAGAGTCCGCCTTCATACCATTCGGGATCATTGGGCTTTCTGCGAATCATTTTATCAAATATTTCACGCTTACCGTTGATGTTTTTTAAAATATCTTGAATAGGCAAATGACTTAGAGCCTCGGACATATCTACCTTGGGATTTTCAGGAGCTAAATCGTAAAATCGAGAAATACGGATCAAGTCTTCTTGAGTCGCACCCTCTGGAATACGCGGTTTAAATTTGTCGTGTTCTACGCCGTATAACCATGCGAAAAACAACATTTGTTCCGCACCACCGCGGTACCAATTCCCTTGTTCGTTGATATTGCCAACGCGACCAACACCGGCACCAAAACCCTGAGGCACCATGGCAGCATGTGAAGGATGGTCTAAGGCTGAAACCGCCATGAGCCATTCGGCAGTAGAGGAACAACCAATAGTTCCTATTTTACCGTTAGACCAGGCTTGGTTTTTCATCCATTCAAAGGCATCATACCCATCGGTTAAAGGCACACCTAAAATATCCCATTCCCCTTCAGAAAAATAACGTCCGCGTTCATTCTGCACCACATAAATGTAGCCTTGCTTCACATAATCTAAAGCACGGCGGGCATTGCCAAGACGCTGTTCACCATCACCCCATGAATTAAAGTTATAAGGTGTTCTTGAAAAGATAATGGGATAGGTACCTTCAGCTTTTGGACGATAAATATCGGTGGCAAGCCTTATGCCATCGCGCATGGGCATCATTACTTTTTCTTCGACAATAGCAATGTCGTTGAGTTGGCTTAGAATATCGTTTTGTGATTGTAAGGCTGGAATGAATAAAAGAAAATAGGTTAAAGCCAGACAACGTGATAGAACATTTGTTTTCAATGGAAGATGGGATTAGTTAATTACTGAAGCTATAAAGATATAAAAATGTATTTAAGGTGGGTTGGAAATGGATATGGAAATACAGAAAGTGGGCAGTATAAACAGCATTATTTATAGTTTCCTTTGACGCTCAGGATTTTGGGATTAGTGCAGATTTAAAAGCACTTCACTTTTGGTTTCACAATATGTTTGTTAGTATTCAGTTACGTTCAATTTAGTGCTTTAGCTCATTTTTGTTAGAGCAGCGGTTGCGCTTTCGTTACAACTATTCCAGTTCTTTTCTAATGATGATAAGCAATTCTTCATAATCATCTAATATATTTTGTGCAGCTTTCAAAAGGCTATACGTCATCAAAGTGCTACTGGCCATAACATTTCTGAATTCCTCACTATTATATACATCTGCGTTTAAATAGGTTGCTTGATTTAGTATGCCATCACTTATCATTATATCAATGATTACGCCTTTCTTAACCAAATATGGAAGTACGTTAGAGTGCATATCATTTTCAATATACTCTATTCCTTTATTGTAATATGCGATTGACTCATATACATTTTGCATACGTTCTGTAAGTTCGGGCCACTGAAAAATCTTTTTGTTTGTCCCAAGCTCACTTTCAACTATGGGTAGTTTAACACTTTCTGTGTAAAAGAAGGCCATACTACTTATTTCCTTTATTTTGAGGGAATCAGATAGGTTGTTTTTGTTAGTGTTCAAGTAATTTAGGCGCTTATCAATTCGGCTTTTAAGAAACTCTGTGGCTTTATGAAGTTCATTTTGGCTTTTTTTTATGTCTTCCTGTAGATTGTACAATACGAGGTCAGACTGTTTTTTTAATACCCTTTGCTGATTCCAATTGTTAATGGACAATGCAATTAAAATTCCGATGACGACAAGAACAATTTCTCCAAGGGCATATTTTAAATACGTTCCAATTTTATTTCCAAGAGCAAGCTTTGTCTAATTTTTCTAAAGAATTTTATCATATGTATTGCCCGTGCAGACGGGTAACTTTATTTTTCCGTGAAAGCGGGAATCTTGTTAGTTAGCGGTTTATGATAATGAGCTAAATGTAACTTGGCTATGAGCTTCGGCGTTTTTTCATTACTAATTTAGCAAACAAAACCCAGACTTGTGGAAAATTTCGTGAGGATTTTTATTCGTTTAATGAATTTTTCAAGATAAATGGCGTCACCTCTTTGTTCACATTTAAAAATCAATTGAATTTCCCAATCATCAGCAATTTTAGCATGGGCATTTTTAAAGTGATGATTATTGTGTAAATTCTGCCTTACAAAAACATCAGGTGATTCACCAATATAAAATTTGTCGACATTAGAAGAATATAAAATATACAAGTAATGCATCACACAAAAATTAAAAAACCCCAAACAGTTCTGCTTGGGGTTTTATGGTGGTGCCTCCAAGATTCAAACGCCGTTTGTTCCTTTGTAACCGCTACTGCAAATGCAAAACCGCGCTACTATCGTAGCCCGTTTTTTTATTGCATAAGATTTTAAAAGCGAGCTTTACATCTTATGCCATAAAAAAACCCACTCTTGTGAAGTGGGTTTTGCGATTGATGGTGGTGCCTCCAGGAATCGAACCAGGGACACAAGGATTTTCAGTCCTTTGCTCTACCAACTGAGCTAAGGCACCAG
>CAYMDB010000351.1:0-3510 GCA_964388865.1 uncultured Flavobacteriaceae bacterium | reverse complement strand
TCATTTTTCAACTAACTAAAAGCAAAAACACAAAATAGTTTACAGTCCCAAAAAAAATCCTGATGCTTTTTAAACATCAGGATTCTTTCCAATTAATTTAGAAGTGCTTCAAACTTCCTTTTTTTTTATCTTATAACACTTAAAGCCTTAGAATAATAAAGAAGAAAACTAATGGTGTCTTCTTTCGGTTGTAGGTTGTCTTTTTTTGGGGAAGCGTTAGAGTAAATTTTTGCCATATGAACAGTTTTAAATTTAATATATGACTTAAACGCAACTCAAAACGGTTTATTGTATCAATTTGTCAAAATAATATTGTTCTGCTCTATTACTTTACGCATATTGATAAGCGCATAGCGCATTCTTCCTAGCGCTGTATTAATACTCACACCAGTACGTTCTGATATTTCTTTAAAACTCATATCTTGGTACATACGCATAACTAAAACCTGCCTTTGATCTTCAGGCAGCTCTTCAATAATCCGTCTTACATCAGATTCTACTTGGTCTTTAATAATACTTTTTTCAGCATTTAAAGTAGAATCACTTAAAACTGAAAATATGCTAAATTCTCCGGCATTGTCAAATTTTGGCATACGATTATTTTTTCTAAAATGATCAATGACAAGGTTGTGGGCTATACGCATTACCCAAGGTAGAAATTTACCTTCCTCGTTATATTTACCACGTTTTAAGGTTCTAATAACTTTTATAAAGGTATCTTGAAAAACATCTTCAGTGATATCTCTGTCGTAAATTTTAGAATAAATAAAACTGTAAATTCGTTGTTTGTGCCTTTCAATTAATACCGAAAGTGCTTTTTCGTCGCCATTAATATAACTGCTGACCAGCTCTGCGTCTTGGATAAGTTCTGTTTTCATAATAATTACTTTAGTACTTAGGCGTTAACTAAGTTTGGGGTTTTAGCTTAAATTTTAAAGTAATATTATGCGATACGCAGATTTGTTTTTAGATTAAGTTTCAAATATAACTATAAACATTTCGAAAAAACAAGGATTAACACTAAAATTTAACATTTTGTCGGATAAAATGTCCCTTTAATAGATGGAATAGTTATAGTATCTTTGCATTTTAATACCCTTTGAAATCCTATGAATACTACCATTTTAGACGTTAATCCCAAGGAAAACATCATTATAAAAGGAGCAAAACTTCATAATCTTAAAAATATTGATGTTGTAATTCCCAGAAATAAATTGGTGGTGATTACGGGATTATCAGGTTCTGGAAAATCGAGCTTAGCATTCGATACCTTATATGCTGAAGGTCAGAGACGCTATGTGGAAAGTCTTTCGAGTTATGCACGACAATTTTTAGGGAGACTCAACAAGCCTAAGGTCGATTATATTAAAGGCATTGCACCAGCTATTGCGATAGAGCAAAAAGTTAATTCTACGAATCCGCGTTCAACCGTTGGCACAACAACTGAAATCTATGACTATCTGAAATTATTATTTGCGCGCATTGGGAAAACCTATTCCCCTATTTCGGGTGATTTGGTTAAAAAACACAGGACAAAAGATGTTATAGATTACATTTCAGAATTTGAGGAAGGCACCAAACTATTGTTGTTATCACCTGTTATACTTGAAGAAGGACGAACTATAGAAAATAAACTTCAAACCCTACAACAACAAGGTTATGCACGAATAAAAGTGAAAGCTGATATTGTTAGAATTGATGAGGCTTTAAAACAAAATTTAAGCTCTGAAAAAGACCTCTTTATTGTAGTTGACAGAATTATATTTAAGGACGATGAAGATTTCCTCAATCGACTCGCAGATGCTATTGAGACTGCTTTTTTTGAAGGTGTTGGCACTTGTATTATCGAATCTTTATCCAATAAAAAGCAAAAACGATTTAATAATAAGTTTGAATTGGATGGCATGATGTTTTTAGAACCAAATGCCCATCTTTTTAGTTTTAACAATCCTTATGGGGCCTGTCCTAAATGTGAAGGATACGGAGATATTATTGGTATTGATGAGGATTTAGTCGTTCCTAATACCGCGTTATCAGTTTATGAAAACGCCATTTTTCCATGGAGAGGCGACAGCATGAGTTGGTACAGAGATCAGTTGGTCAATAATTCACATAAATTCGATTTTCCTATTCATAAGCCCTTCTTTCAATTAAGTGAAAAACAAAAAGCGCTAATTTGGGAAGGCAACCAACATTTTGAGGGTTTAAATGATTTTTTTGCTGAACTTGAATCTAAAGCTTATAAAATTCAAAATCGGGTAATGTTATCGCGCTATCGCGGTAAAACAAAATGTAGTGCCTGTAAAGGGAAGCGCCTGCGAGAAGAAACGAATTATGTCAAAGTTGGAGAAGCAACCATTTCTGATTTAGTGGATTTACCATTAGATGAATTATCGATTTTTTTCAAAGATTTAAAACTTAACAATAACGACACCGCAATAGCGAAACGATTACTTACTGAAATCAACACACGCTTAGCATTCTTATCAAATGTAGGTATTAATTATTTAACACTAAACAGACGGTCGAATACTTTATCTGGCGGTGAAAGCCAACGTATTAATCTTGCAACATCACTAGGCAGTAGTTTAGTAGGCTCTATGTATATTTTAGATGAACCGAGTATTGGATTGCACCCTAAAGACACCGAGCGTTTAATCGATGTTTTAAAATCCTTACGTGATTTAGGAAATACGGTTATCGTTGTAGAACACGATGAAGACATTATGAAAGCCGCAGATGCCATTATTGATATAGGTCCTGAAGCCGGTACTTTTGGTGGAGAGGTGGTGGCTGTCGGAAATTTTAACGCCATCTTAGCTTCAGACTCGTTAACTGCCAAGTACTTAAATGCCCAGCTAGAGATTGAAGTCCCTAAAAAACGAAGAACTTCTAAATATCAAATTGAAATTATTGGTGCTCGTGAAAATAATTTAAAGAATATCGATGTCACTTTTCCTTTGGAAATGTTAACGGTGATCACTGGTGTTTCAGGAAGTGGAAAAAGTACGCTGATAAAAAAGATTCTTTTTCCAGCGATGCAAAAAAAGCTGACAGGTTTTAGTGATAAAGTTGGTCAGTTTAGCGAAATGAAAGGTAATCTCAGTATTATTCAGCATGTAGAATTTGTAGATCAAAATCCTATAGGGCGTTCATCGCGTTCTAATCCGGTAACTTACATTAAGGCATACGACGATATTAGAGCGCTATTTGCCTCTCAAAAATTAAGCAAAATTAGAAATTACCAAGCCAAGCACTTTAGTTTTAATGTTGACGGAGGACGCTGTGAAACCTGCAAAGGAGAAGGAGAGGTGACCATTGAAATGCAATTTATGGCCGATGTGCACTTAACATGTGACACCTGTGGCGGTAAACGTTTTAAGAAAGAGGTTTTAGAAGTTACATTTGAAAACAAATCCATTGATGACATTTTAAACATGACCATTGATGATGCTATCGCATTTTTTAAAACCCATAAGGAAACTAAAATAAAAGGAAAATTACAACCGC
>CAYMDB010000350.1:0-3515 GCA_964388865.1 uncultured Flavobacteriaceae bacterium | reverse complement strand
GCGCAAGCCCATTAATGCCACCAACAGAATAATTAAAATGTAATGTGAAAAGCCCAAAATTAGTGTGGAGACCGCCATGCCAATCGTGGTAAACATCGTCACCTGCTTAACTGGTTTATGATCTATAGTATGACCAACGGTTAACATAATTATGGACGACACAATTGTTGCAAACGCATAAAGTCCACCGAAAACTCCATTACTAATGCTAAACTCCTCCATAATTTGAGGCACATAAAGCGAAATCAAGAAGGTTTGTCCAAAACTAGACAGGAAAGTGAGCGTATAGCCAAAACCCACATTTTTATATTCGGATTTAAAAAAAAGATAAAGCTCCTTCAATAGGATTTTAGATTTTAAGATTTACTTCGACAAAAGTAAGTTTTTAAGATGATTCGGTTTTTTTTTATGAGTATAATTTAGTGTTCGGGCTCTGACTTCAAAGTGAATTTTTAATCTCTTAGTAGCATTCACCCTGATATGCAACTTGAAATTTGAATGAAGTTAATCGATTCTAAAGTGTTTGAATTGAAATGAAATAAGATGATAAAAATTTAAACCAAAAAACCCACCAAATCCTCAATTTTAGAAATGAGTTGAATTTTAATACCTGTATGCTTCAAGGCTATTTTATTGTATTTGGAAACAAAAATAGTGGAGAAGCCTAATTTTTCAGCCTCCAAAATACGTTGTTCTACACGTTGTACTGGTCGTATTTCCCCAGATAAACCAACCTCAGCAGCAAAACAATAATCACTTGGCAAGGCCACATCTTCGTTAGAAGATAAAATAGAGGCTACAACTGCTAAATCTATGGCAGGATCATCAACCGTGATGCCTCCTGTAATATTTAGAAAGACATCTTTTGCTCCTAATCTAAATCCGGCACGCTTTTCTAAAACTGCCAGCAACATATTTAAACGTTTGGCATTAAATCCTGTAGCCGAACGCTGCGGAGTTCCATAAACTGCGGTGCTTACTAAGGCTTGTACTTCAATCATCAAAGGTCTTAAACCTTCTAATGTTGCCGCAATCGCGTTACCCGATAATTCTCCATCCTTTTCAGAAATTAAAATTTCGGACGGATTAGAAACTTCTCTTAAGCCAGAACCCTGCATTTCATAGATGCCGAGCTCATTGGTAGAACCAAATCGGTTTTTATGAGCTCTTAAAATTCTAAATACGTGATTGCGATCGCCTTCAAACTGTAAAACCGTATCTACCATGTGCTCTAATATTTTTGGTCCGGCAATGCTGCCATCTTTGGTAATATGTCCAATAAGCAAAACAGGAGTTGCAGTTTCCTTAGCAAATTTAATGAGTTCCGTGGTGCATTCTTTGACTTGAGACACACTACCTGCCGACGACTCTATATAATCGCTATGTAAAGTTTGAATAGAGTCGATAATAACAATATCAGGCTCTAAAGCTTCTATTTGCTTAAATATATTTTGAGTTTTGGTCTCTGTGAGAATATAGCAGTTACTGCTAGCAGGATTTATGCGTTCTGCTCGCATTTTTATTTGCTTCTGACTTTCCTCGCCAGAAACATAGAGCGTTTTATATTGTAATTTTAAAGCTATTTGAAGTAATAATGTACTTTTTCCAATCCCAGGCTCGCCACCTAAAAGTGTTAGAGAACCATGAACCATACCACCGCCTAAAACCCGATTAAACTCTGCATCTTGCATGTCTAAACGCGCTTCTTGCGAGGTGTCAATCTCATTAATTAATAAAGGTTTTGACGTACGCTTTCCGCTGGAAGATGGCAACTTCCAATCGCTCTTTTCTGGTTTTTGAACTAACTCTTCAGCTATGGTATTCCATTCCTTACAAGAGGTGCACTGTCCTTGCCATTTGGCATATTGACTGCCACAATTCTGACAAAAAAAACTCGATTTAATTTTAGCCATATTTAGGTTCCGCAACTGCGGAATTTTGTAAATTTTGAACAGCTAAATTAAGATATTTTTAGTTGATGTGTTTAAACCAACTGATAACCGCTATAATTTTTAATGTCACTAATTTTGAAGGCATATGAGAGAATAAGAATCCCTTTGTTCTGTTATACAGGTCTTCAAAAAAGTAATCAGTTGAAAATGTTATTTTTTTATTTCTCTTCATAATCTTCTTCATTTTCTAATGTATCCTCATCTATATCCGTTGAGACTACAGTAAGTTCCTTAATTTTTTCAGCGATGTAATCCTTGTTAATATGGGTAGCATCATTTAAAGAAAGTGCCGACTCATAAAGTTTCATTGCTTTTTTATTTTTTCCCAATTTTTCTAAAGAATGGGCTAAATAATAGGTACCTAACAACGTTTCAGGAAATAATTTATTGGCTAATTTTCCTAGGTTCTGAAGTGATTTAAAATCCTCGCGCTGCTCTGCCAATTCGGCTACGCTTTCAAGCTCTTGCTCACTAATTTTTTTAGTGATGCCGAAGAGTTTTTCAATCCGATCATATCTGTCAATAAGGTATTCATCTAGCGTGCCTTCATAGGTTAAAACTTTTTCATTTAACTCTTTTTCTCGCAGTGGATTGTACAATTCAAAAATTTTATCAAATGATTTTGCTATCGCCCCGTTTACGAGCGTGTAGTGGGTTTCTCCTTCGAAATTATCAAAGTAGTATGTGACATTTGGATTTGATATTTGCTGCATTCCCTCATTCAAAGCTAATACCTTATCTCTTATGGAGGGAATATCTTTTTGAGCAGTAGCCATGTAATAAAAAATTGATTTTTTTGAGGCTTCTAATTGCTGTGGAAGTATATTTTGTAGCGATCCTGTAAAATCTGGACTGAGACAAACATAGGCCTGAAACTGAGTTTCGGGTTGAAAAACATAAGAATTGATAAAATGAGCCATAAGATCATGACCCACAGCAACTCTAAACTTACTGGTGTTGTATTTATCATCTATATACGGCAACAATTCCGTGGAGATAAACTCAAAAAACCGAAGTCCAGACTGTTCAGGAAGACCTGTAACCGGATCGAAATACCCGTCATAGCGTCGATCTGTACCTTGCACAACACCAACAACAATTGAGCTTGGCATATCATCAAAATAAGTTTGAAATTCTACCTGCCCAGCAACAGGTTCAAATAAATAATCGGCATCAAACACAACAATAATTGGATGTTTGAGCTCAGAATTTGGATCGTAATTTTTAGGAAGTTTAATTTTAAGTTGCCTTACAGCACCCAGACGCTTCGAAGAAATTTCTTTATAGATTGTTTGCGACAAACAAAGGCCATATACAAGACAAGCTAAAACTATGAGTATCGTTTTTCTCATGCTTAAGTAGGTTTAATTTGGGAATAGCGAAGATACGATAATATCGTTAATCTGTCAATTTTTTTCGATGAAATGCATTTAATTTTTTAATTCATCTTGAAGCGCGTACATTCTTTCGAGCATGATTTCTTTATCGATGTATTGAGATGGTGTTAACAGCAAACCTGATTTGTACCGTTGTAATGCCCGCTTTAAATCACCATTTTTTTCA
>CAYMDB010000349.1:0-3525 GCA_964388865.1 uncultured Flavobacteriaceae bacterium | reverse complement strand
GACGAAACAGATTCAGGCTTAGATATTGATGCGCTTAGAATTGTTGCCAACGGAGTTAACAAATTAAAATCTAAAAACAACGCCGTAATTGTTATTACGCATTACCAACGTTTATTAGATTATATCGTACCCGATGTTGTACATGTTTTACACAACGGAAAAATCGTTAAATCTGGTGATAAAGAATTAGCACACCAATTGGAAGCTAAAGGTTACGATTGGATTAAAGATGAGGTTAACGCGTAATCAAAGTCACAGTTATCCGTATCAGTTTGCAGATGCTTAAGCTATACTGATTTCTCTAACTAAGGTATTATCACTTCATAAAAATAAAATAGGAACAGATTTTTGTAGCACGTTTAAAACAACTGAACACTGCGACTGAAAACTGAAAACTGAAACAGAATGAGTTTAAAAGAAAAATTAGTATCATCCTTTATGGCGTTTGAAGACACCGTAGATGTGCACTCGCCTATTCATGATATACGCACAGAAGCCATAAAAATATTTGAAACCGAAGGTTTTCCAACAAAGAAACTTGAGGCTTGGAAATACACCTCGCTAAATTCGGTTTTGAAACACGATTATAGTGTATTCCCTAAATCTGAAAATACTTTAGAATTTAAAGATATACAGTCGTATTTTATTCATAACATCGACGCCTATAAAATTATTTTTATCGACGGTAAATATTCGTCATATTTATCGCAAACCACACACGACGGTTTAGATGTCTGCCTAATGTCTTCGGCATTAACAAAACCAAAATACAGAATTGTTATTGAACATTATTTCAATAAAATCGCTGAGAAAAATGGCCTCTCTGCTTTAAATACTGCCTTTTCTGCTGAAGGTGCTTATATTCATATTCCAAAGAACAAACTAGTAGATAAGCCTATTCAGATTATTCACTTTTCCACAGGTAATGAAGCCGCGTCAATGCTTCAACCAAGAAATTTAATTATCGTAGATGAAAATTCGCATGTTCAAATCATAGAGCGTCATCAAAGTTTAACAGAAAACCCTGTTTTAACCAATAGCGTTACGGAAATTTTCGCGAATAAACGCGCTATTGTCGACTATTATAAGATTCAGAACGACAATGAACATGCCTCTTTAATAGACAACACTTTTGTGAGTCAGAAACAAGAGAGCGTTGCAAAAGTGCATACCTTCTCTTTCGGAGGAAAGCTTATTAGAAACAACCTCAATTTTTATCAAAATGGGGAACGCATCAATTCAATTCTAAAAGGGGTAACCATTATAGGCGCTAATCAACACGTGGATCACAATACGCTGGTTCATCATATAGCTCCTAATTGTGAAAGCCATCAAGATTACAAAGGTATTTTTAACGATCGCTCTACCGGAGTTTTTAACGGAAAGGTGGTTGTAAATAAAGAAGCCCAAAAAACCAATGCCTTTCAGGCCAATAATAATATTTTATTGAGTGATAGAGCCAGCATCAATACCAAACCACAACTCGAAATTTTTGCAGATGACGTGAAGTGTTCGCATGGTTGTACTATTGGTCAGCTTGACGAAGATGCCATGTTTTATTTACGCTCTCGCGGTATCCCTGAAAAAGAAGCTAGAGCTCTACTTATGTTTGCCTTTAGCAACAGCATTTTAGACTCTGTTAAGATTCCAGAAATAAAAGCTAAGATTACAGAGGTTATTGCAACAAAATTGGGCGTTAATATTGGATTTGATTTGTAGATGATAGAAACAAAAAAACATACAGGCTTTAATGTTGAAGTCATAAGAAAAGACTTTCCTATACTGAATAGAAAAGTAAATGGGAAACCGCTTATATATTTTGATAATGCCGCAACCTCACAAACACCTCAGCAGGTTATTGATGTTATTGTAGACTATTATACAAATTACAATGCCAATATTCACAGAGGAGTGCATAGTTTGAGTCAGGAAGCTACCGATGCCTATGAGCAAGCCCGTATAAAAATTCAAAACCATTTCAATGCGAAGCACAGCCATGAAATTATTTTTACAGCAGGCACTACACACGGCATTAACCTAGTCACTAGCGGTTTTACATCACTTTTAAAAAAGGGCGATGAAATTTTAGTTTCAGCCTTAGAACATCACAGTAACATTGTGCCATGGCAAATGCTTTGCGAGCGCACGGGAGCTGTTCTTAAGGTGATTCCTATGAGCACCACTGGCGAATTAATTTTAGAACAATTTGATAACTTACTAAATGCAAACACAAAACTCGTTTTAGTAAATCATGTTTCTAATGCGCTTGGAACGATTAATCCCATTGAATATATCATAGAAAAAGCACACGCCGTTGGAGCTGCTGTTCTTGTTGATGGTGCGCAATCGTGTCCGCATTTAAAACCAAATGTTCAACAATTAGATGTCGATTTTTATGTCTGCTCTGCTCATAAAATATGTGGCCCAACAGGGGTTGGTATGCTTTACGGAAAACAAGAATGGCTTAAAAAACTTCCACCCTATCAAGGTGGAGGCGAAATGATTGCCGAGGTTACTTTTGAGAAAACCACCTATGCCGACTTGCCACACAAGTTTGAAGCAGGCACACCAAACATCTGCGGAGGCATTGCTTTTGGTGCCGCTTTAGATTATATGAACGCTATCGGTTTTGATGCTATTGCTACATACGAACATGAGCTTTTAGTCTATGCCACAGCACAACTTCTCAATATAGACGGCTTAAAAATATACGGCACCGCAAAAGAAAAAACTTCGGTGATCTCTTTTAACGTTGGTCATATTCATCCATACGATATTGGAACAATTTTAGACAAAATGGGTATTGCTGTGCGTACAGGTCACCATTGCGCACAGCCTATTATGGACTATTATCAAATTCCGGGGACGGTAAGAGCATCCTTTATGTTTTACAATACCAAAGAAGAAATTGATGCCTTTGTTAGTGCGCTAAAAAAAGCCGTATTAATGTTGTCCTAGACTTTGGAATCAAAAGTGTATAATTTTGATTTTTAAACACTTAAAAGATGAAAATTTTATTCAGTATAGCCTTTATTCTATTGACAACCGTTGCTTGTAATTCCTCAAAACAAGGTGCTAAAACTGACACGATTGAAAACAAAAATAAAGTGCAAAATACGAGTCTAAGTTCTCAATCTTACCGCATAATTCAAGTAGGCAATAATACTTACTTCAACTCAGAACTTACAATTTCGTTTGATGAAAAAACCAAAAAAGTAGCAGGTTTTGCTGGCTGCAACAGTTTTATGGGTAGTTATTCCACCCAAGGCCATTCTATTTCATTTAGCAATATCGCGACTACCCGAAAATTTTGTAAGGAAGAGATGAACACGCTTGAGAATCATGTTTTGAAAGCCTTGAATTCGGTGAATTCATTCTCCATTCAAAATGAAACCTTGTTGCTTTTAGAAGATGAAACACCATTACTAGCAGCACAGCAATCTTCAATAACTTCAAAAAAAGATATGCTCAAAGATGGTTATGATACCAAAATAACTTATGAAACATCAACGAGAGGTTTCTATG
>CAYMDB010000348.1:0-3532 GCA_964388865.1 uncultured Flavobacteriaceae bacterium | reverse complement strand
ATTTCTGGACCTTATGGTGAATTCTTTATCAATGAGTCCGATTCAGAAATGTTATATGTTGGTGGCGGCGCCGGAATGGCGCCAATGCGTTCACATTTATATCACTTATTTAAAACCCTTAAAACAGGTCGTAAAGTGACTTATTGGTATGGTGGACGTTCTAAACGTGAGTTGTTCTACACAGATCACTTTAGAGCATTAGAAAAGGATTTTCCTAATTTTAAATTTTATTTAGCCCTATCTGAACCTTTAGAAGAGGATAACTGGAAAGTGAAAAAAGATATTAATGATGAAGAAGGAGACGGCTTTGTAGGGTTTATTCATAACTGTGTTATTGATAATTATCTCAATTATCACGAAACCCCTGAAGATATCGAATTATACTTCTGTGGTCCGCCGTTGATGAACCAAGCGGTTCAGAAAATGGGTGAAGATTTCGGAATCCCAGATGAACATATTAGATTTGACGACTTTGGTGGATAATCTAAAGCATAAAAAAAAAAAGCCGACTTTTAAAGGTGGCTTTTTTTGTGTTTATAAAACAAAGTTTATTTCCGTGTTACACGAGTTCATAGTTCGTGGTTTTTGCTTTATACTGAAATAAAGCAGAACAATCCATGATATCTTTTTGACCATCTAACTTACATAGCTCTGAAACTACCTCGCAGAGTCCCTTAAATAAGATGTAGTCATCTTGTGTAGTTTCTGGTCTGTGCAGTCGCATTTGCGCTGTAAAGTAATAACCGCAGCCTTTTAAAAAAGCAGTTTCAATTCGCAATAATTCAATTGGTGAATATCCATTAAAGCGCTTTCCCATATTTTGATGAAGGGAGCCTAGATAATTTAATTGCACAGAACCGTGCTTGTCCGTGAGATGTTTCCAGTAATCTCTGTTGTCAAGGATGTTTCCGACAGCGCATTGTTTGCAGTCGTCCGGGTTTAAGGTTTTGTCATGGAAAGCTTTGTAAAGCTTTTCTACAGCAGTATTAAATCGATTTGAAGTTCTCATAAAACTATTTTTTTTCTTTTTCAGCAACAAAAGATAAGAAATAAAATTTACTTATTTTCTATAATCAAGAAAATTGCTGTACCATATCAAAAATTTATGATTTTATGCGTGGTAGTCATTTCGTTTTGCAACCTGTGGCAACAGGCCTCATAAGTTTCTATTATATAGTTAGTATTGGAATTTGTTAATTTACCGTCTGCTAATGGATAGCCATGTCGAGGTTTATTGTGTGGAATAAATGATGTTATAAAATTAGAAATCTTGTGGTTCTGAACTATCAAATGAACAGTAAACCTCACTGTTTTGAATATTACTTTCGTTTTTAATTGTAAAGTTGCTCAAATTTCTGTTGCTTTTGAAAGCGATTAAATTTGTTTTAAACAATACTTTTGAAAAATTAAAATATGTGCGATTTAAATGGCAAGTTTGTATCTTTACAGTATGAGAAAAGCATTAACACCACAAGAGATACATAACCTCGCCATGAATCATGTTGGTAAGGATTTAGAGGCACGTGGTTTTGAGTTTATTGCTATTAACAGCAAGTTAAAACGTCATCCACAATTTGTGTGTATTGATAAAAATAGTCAGTACTATTTTGTAGTCGTGAGAGCGGTGATACTTCCTGAAAACCCAAATAACTTTGATGTTGTTTGGATGGAAACTTTTAAAAAACACGCCTTTGATAAAGATGCCAAAGTCTTATATGCGGGTGTGGGTTTAGGTAATCCCGAAGGTGAAGACTTACCAATTTATCTAAATGAAGAATACCTCATCGAATACAATGGCATCCAAGTTATTGAAATGCATTTAAATTGATAATTTTTTATCGTACTTAGAAGTCCAAACAAATGCGGTTTATTTCAATAGTTCGAATTTTTGCGATTTTGTAATGTTACATATGAAAAAAATACTTTACCTATTTGTCCTAACATTAAGTTTGTCTTGCCAGAAGGAGCCTGAAAACATAAGTTTAACCGGACCTGTTTTTGGGACAGCCTATACTATCAAGTACTATTCAGAAGATGACAAGAATTACCGTAAGCAATTTGATAGTCTCTTTACTATCGTCAATGAGTCTATGTCTACTTACATTCCAAATTCAAAAATATCAAGAATTAATACTGGTGAAACTATTGAAGTAGATATCCATTTTGAACGTGTCTTTAAAAAGGCAAAGGAGATTTACAGACTTACTGAAGGGGCGTTTGATCCCACAATAGGAGCTGTGGTAAACGCCTGGGATTTTGGTCCTGAGGGTAAAATCACGAATATTGATAGCACCACAATAGATAGTTTGATGAAAATCGTAGGTTTTAACCGCATGGGTTTGGTCGATAAGATCGTTGTAAAAAACACCAATTCTTATTTAGATTTTAATGCTATTGCTAAAGGTTACGGCGTAGACGTAATTGGTGAGTTCTTAGAAGACAACAATGTAGAGAATTACCTCGTTGAAATCGGCGGGGAAATACGCGTAAAAGGTATTAATATAGAGAAGAATGCCTCGTGGAAAGTTGGTATTGACGATCCCAATTTTAACGGTGAGCAATCGTATTCAAAAGTGATCGCCTTAAAGGATGAAGCTATGGCAACCTCAGGGACTTATCGAAAATTTAAAATTGATGAGAACGGCAAACGCTACGCCCATATCATAGATACAAAAACGGGCTATCCTAGTAAAACTAATATTTTAAGTGTATCGGTAATTGCTGAAGACTGTATGACAGCCGACGCCTATGCTACAGCGTTTCAGGCGATGGGTATTGAGGCTGTAACTGAATTTCTTTATCAACATCAAGAGCTAAAAGTGTACTTTATTTTTGAAGATGACACTAACGTATTGGAGACCCTAAGCCTGAACGGATTTCCTGAGTAATTACTTATAAACTATAGGAATAATTTCGCCTTTTGCAAGTCTATAAGTGTCGATTGAATCTTCTGAAAGCTGTGCTGTGTAATCTACCGCTTCAACTTTAAAACCCATACGTCGAAGTTTATCAAAATAATCTCTGCCGTAAATCCGTACGTGGTCGTATTGGCCGAAGATTTTTGCGCGCTCTGCTTTATCTGTAATGCTATCGTCTTCAAAAGTTTCACTTCGATTTAAATCTTGAGGAATTTGAAATACACCATAGCCGCCAGGTTTCATCACTCTGTATAATTCTTGCATGGCTTTGGTGTCATTTGGAATGTGTTCCAAAACGTGATTGCATAAAATTACGTCATAACTATTGTCTTCAAAAGGAAGATTACAAATATCAGCTTTTACATCTGCGATTGGGGATAACAAATCGGTTGTAGTATAATCTAAATTTTTGAGTTGTCTAAAACGCTTTAAAAAACATTGTTCGGGGGCAAAATGAAGAACCTTTTGTTGGTCTGAAAAGAAATTAGTTTCATTCTTTAAGTAGAGCCATAACAATCTGTGACGTTCTAAGCTCAGAGTAGAAGGTGATAATACATTATTGCGCTGCGTACCGTAGCCATAAGGTAGAAAGGTTTTAAAACTTTTACCATCTA
>CAYMDB010000347.1:0-3555 GCA_964388865.1 uncultured Flavobacteriaceae bacterium | reverse complement strand
TAAAAATCCGAAATATGAAGAACTCATGCGAGGTGGAAATTCTAAGGATGGGAAATTTGTAATCAAGTTTTTAGGTGATGTAGATCATATTGATGAACTTATCATTTTTGGTAGCGCGAACAAAAAGGGATTTATGATTGCACGAATTTTGGGTGATGATATGAGTGCGGCTAAGCTCATGACCTTAACTTCTGTGTTGCAAAAAGCCGATTATGAAACAGAACAATTAAAAGGATTAACAGATTTTTTTAAATAAACAGAGCCTTGTTTATATGATGTGCAACATTTTATAAAAATCAATAGCCAAATAACCAATAACCAAAAAACCAAAAATCAATGAAAAGATCGCATTACATTTTAGTATTGATCTTCTTTTTGAGCATAAATATGATACAAGCTCAAGAAGAGAAAGATTCCAAATTTAATATCATAGCTTATGGTGGAATAGGATATGGTATTGTAGAAAACGATAACGAACCAAATTACAATTTAAACAGCAACAACGGTGAAATTCTTTTAAATTTTGATTCGAATGAAGGCATTGGAATAGCAACTGGAATTGGACTAAACGAGTTGACTGGTAATGGCTTTAATTCTCTAGGTAGTTTTTATCATGAAAGAACATTTCTAAAAATTCCGTTATTAGTGACCTTTAATAGTAATTTCTCAGATAATTTCAGTGTTTTTGCAGATGTTGGTGTTTACGGGCAAAATATAATTAAAGATGAATATCGTTTTTTGAATAACACCCAAAAAGATAGTTTTGAAGGCTGGAATTTTGGATTACAAATTGGAGTTGGACTTATATTTGAAGTGTCCGAGAATTTTGGATTAGGTATAAATTATTCCGGACAGTCTGATTTTAGTAAGTTTGAGTCCAATAACAGCTCTGGAATAAATGACGAGCAAAAAATGAATAATCTAAATTCATTCGGATTGATTTTTAAGCTTCAACTATAAAAACAGTGAAGAACATAAGTTAAAGCTGTTTAAAATTAATTGCTGCAAACAAATAGCTAACGGAAGTCTTAACAGATTTTCTAGTGGGTTTCTAATTTAAAATCTCAGTTATTAGATTACGAAATTAATCTCTAACAAAAATAATTAAAGAGAATCGTCCTGAGGTAAATCTTCAGGGCGATTTTTTTGTTTTCCTGTCAATGCAAAATAGAGGGCTGCAATTAACAAGGCTATGTAACCGATAAAAAAAAGCGCTTTTATCACAACGTTATCTAAAACTTTAAATAAGCCGGCAATAAAAAAACCAACAACTGTAATCGCGGTGGTGAGTATGGATATAGTATTTATGGATAGTGGAAATAATTTCATATGACCGCAGTATTAGATACCTGTATAGTTACTGGGAGTTATCGCTTTTAATTCAGATTTAATAGCATCTGAAACGGCTAAGGTATCAATAAAGTTTGATATTGAATTTTTTGTAATGGCTTCATTGGTTCGCGTTAAACCTTTTAACGCTTCATACGGATTAGGATACCGTTCGCGTCTCAATATTGTTTGAATAGCTTCAGCAACAACTGCCCAATTATTTTCTAAATCCTGTGCAAATTTAGGTTCGTTGAGTAAAAGTTTCCCTAATCCTTTTACAGTCGATTTAAATGCAATAAGAGTATGCCCAAAGGGTACACCAACATTTCTTAAAACGGTGCTATCGGTTAAATCGCGCTGCAAACGCGAGAGTGGTAATTTGGCGGATAAGTGCTCAAAAAGTGCATTTGCAATCCCTAAGTTTCCTTCGCTATTTTCAAAATCAATCGGATTTACTTTATGCGGCATCGCTGAACTTCCTACCTCGCCTGCTTTTATTTTTTGTTTAAAATAGTCCATCGACACATAAGTCCAAAGGTCTCTGTTTAAATCAATAATTATGGTGTTAATCCGTTTTAATGCATCAAATAAAGCCGCCATGTGGTCGTAATGCTCAATTTGTGTTGTTGGGAAGGAATGTTGTAATCCTAATTTCTCTTGTACAAATTGTGTTCCGAAAGCCTTCCAGTCGATAGTTGGATAAGCCACTTTGTGCGCGTTATAATTTCCGGTGGCACCACCAAATTTAGCAGCACTTGGCACGTCGTTTAATAAATTAAATTGTTCTTTTAAACGCACTACAAAGACTTCAATTTCTTTTCCTAAACGGGTAGGGGAAGCTGGTTGTCCATGTGTTCTGGCCAACATTGGAATATTTGCCCAATCCTTAGCTAAACCCTCAATTTTTTTTAATAATACGTTATATTCAGGAACATAAACAGCATTCATGGCCTCTTTAATACTCAACGGAATTGCGGTATTGTTGATATCTTGAGAGGTTAATCCGAAATGAATAAATTCTTTATACTCTGATAAGCCAAGCGCATCAAATTTCTCTTTTATAAAATACTCAACCGCCTTAACATCGTGGTTAGTTACCTTTTCAATATCTTTAATTGCAAGAGCATCAACGGTTGAAAAATTAGTGTAGAGAGTTCTTAAATCTTTAAATACCGACTTTGAAACTGATTCTAGTTGCGGTAGTGGTATTTCGCACAAAGCAATAAAATATTCAATTTCTACTAAAACCCGATATTTAATCAGTGCTTCTTCAGAAAAATAATTGCCTAAAGCCTCTACTTTAGATCGGTACCTACCATCTATTGGTGAAATTGCGCTAAGTGCTGAAAGTGCCATGTATATAAAACATTTGAAGCGTCAAAGATAGGTAAGTAAGTTGAAAATTTAAAGTATTCTTTAGTTATTAGCAGTGAACCTCCAAGCATGAGTCATAAGTATTGTTAGCCTTTAATTTTCTTCAGAATATGTCGTGCTCTCGCTTTAAAACCTGAACTTTGCATCTGAAAGTCACGTTCTAAGATTATTGCCAGTTCCGGATGAATCCAATCGTAATCATTGCCTAAAAAATACAAGGCATTCATAGCGTAGGCTTTTGGAGCAATTTTTTCGTCATTAATCATCCAATCAAAACAGGCTTCGATAATTTTTTCTTTGTGAGTTTCTGTCAGTTGTGTTTTAAAACTAATATCGTATTTGGCATAATAGGCTTTAACGATATACTCACAAATCTTGGCAACGGGTCTCACAGCCGAGTCTAAATGTACTCTTGAAATATGATCCGTAAATGCATCGAGATGTGGTATAATAGCACCAAGCTTTTCACCACACATAAACTCCAGAACCCAACCCGCTCTGCACGAAATTTTATCGTCAACCTCAAATAGAATTTCTAATAATGGCGAAATCAATTCCGGATGGTCTAAAAGCATTTGAGCATAATGCATCCGGTTTTCACGTGAATGATTCACATAACTCAATTCCTTATGAAGTTGTTTTTTAGTCAATTAGAGTGCAAGTTTTAAATACTTTAGCTTCCTTTTGATAGTCTCTTGAGGGATTAAAATTTCATCAGGTTTAGCTAAAAGATTTTTTGCTGATTTTTCTCGCTAAATTTAACTAAACTGATGTAATTTTAAAGTTCTAAAATAATCAAAAATGAAGATCCTAAAAAAACTTGGTTTTGTAGTATTAATCATATTTATTACT
>CAYMDB010000346.1:0-3568 GCA_964388865.1 uncultured Flavobacteriaceae bacterium | reverse complement strand
CGTAGTAAATGGCTTTATCGCAAAACAAATCAGCTCCCTTGTGTATAAAATGAACTTGCTGAGCGTTGTCTCTTAAGAAAATCTTAGCACCTTCTTCAATTTCGGGATCTGAATATAAGCGACCAGCGTATTCTACCGTGATTTTCTGCTTTTGGGCAAAACTCAGCGCGGTAACACTAAAACAAAGTATAAAAAGTAGATTTTTCAAACCGTTCAAAACCAGATGTTTTATGCAAAATAATTATTAAGAATTTGCTTTAGTATGAGTTAACATTTTTTTTAACAGATAGCGCAAAAAAAATTATACTGTTTTTCTGATTATGGTTTGTGTACGATCCGGACCAACAGAAACAATGGTAATAGGAATGTTAAGTTCGTTTTCTAAAAATTCAATGTAAGCATTAAGATTTTCTGGCAGTTGTGATGCTTCGGTCATACCTGTTAAATCTGCTGCCCAACCTTTGACCTCGGTATAAATTGGTGCGACATTTTCGGCTTCAATATTATAAGGTAAGTGTTTAATTTCCGTTCCCTTGTAATTATATGAAGTACATACTTTTAAAGTTTTGAATCCAGAGAGAACATCACCCTTCATCATTATAAGTTGGGTAACACCATTAATTTGGCATGCATAGCGTAGCGCGACTAAATCTAGCCATCCGCAACGTCTTGGGCGCCCTGTAGTGGCACCAAATTCATTACCAACACGCGCCATAATTTCACCATCCTCATCAAATAATTCCGTTGGAAATGGTCCCGAACCCACACGTGTGGTGTAGGCTTTGAAAATACCAAAAACTTCACCAATTTCACTCGGTGCCACACCTAAACCTGTACAGGCACCAGCGGCAGTAGTGTTAGAAGAGGTTACGAAAGGATATGTTCCAAAATCAATATCTAATAAAGATCCCTGAGCACCTTCGGCTAAAATGGTTTTACCCGATTGTTGTGCTTGATGAATAAACTCTTCAGAATCTATAAATTTTAAACGTTTTAAAATAGCTATCGCATTGAAAAAGTCGTCTTCTAATTCTTGTAAATTATATTGAATATCAACATCGTAGAAGGCAATCATCGCCTCGTGCTTATCGGCTAGAGCTCTGTATTTATCTTTCCAATCGGCTAATTCAATATCACCAACTCTAATACCGTTTCTACCGGTTTTATCCATATAAGTTGGACCGATACCTTTTAAAGTGGACCCTATTTTAGCTTTACCTTTTGAAGCTTCACTCGCAGCATCCAATAAGCGATGCGTAGGTAAAATGATATGTGCCTTGCGCGAAATACAAAGGGATTTTTTATAATCGACATTTTGCTCATCTAATTTTTCTAATTCTTTTTTAAAAATAACAGGGTCTATGACGACACCATTACCGACAAGATTTACGGTATTGTCATGAAAAATCCCTGAAGGAATCGTGTGTAACACATGCTTTTTTCCATTAAATACCAAAGTGTGTCCAGCATTTGGGCCACCTTGAAAGCGTGCTATAATATCGTATTTTGACGTGAAAACATCGACAATCTTTCCTTTGCCCTCGTCACCCCATTGTAATCCAAGTAGTAAGTCTACTGCCATTTTAAAAATTGAGTTAGTCGTTTTTTTTACGGTTGCCGTAAAAATATAGTGAATGATTTGTTATCTGAATATCAAAAACCTCTTCAATAGTTTTTTTTATAGATTGAATACGCGGGTCACAAAATTCTATCACCTCACCAGTATCTGTTAAGATGACATGGTCGTGATTCTTATCGAAGTACGATTTTTCATAATGCGCCTGACTTTGTCCAAACTGATGTTTGCGAACCAAAGCACATTCTAAAAGTAATTCTATAGTATTGTAAAGTGTAGCACGGCTTACGCGGTAGTTTTTATTTTTCATTTTAATATAGAGTGATTCTATATCAAAATGTTCTTGGTTGTCATAAATTTCTTGAAGTATAGCATAGCGTTCTGGTGTTTTTCTATGACCATTATCCTCAAGGAATTGGGTAAAAACGCGTTTTACAATTTCTTGGTTACTCTCTTCTTTTGTTGCATTCATAATCAATCGCAAATTTAGGCAAATTTATTTGGTATTACACTCTACTGACTTTATCAATGCCATTAATTTTCTTCAGATTCGTTATTAATTTTTTGAGCATGGTTTGGTTTTTTACTTGTACTGTGATTTTTCCAGAAAATACTCCGTCATCACTAGAAAAGCTGATGCTTTTCATATTTACATGCATATTTTCTGAAATTAACTTTGTTACATCATTTACCAATCCTAAATTATCAATACCTGAGATGGTAATCTGAGAGGTGTAGACTTGTTGTGACGAATCTATCCACTTGGCAGACATAATTCTGTAAGCGTAATTAGATTGCAGGCTTACGGCGTTTGGACAATTTTTTTTATGCACTTTTATGCCGTCGTTAATGGTTAAGAAACCAAAAACTTTATCCCCAGGTATGGGGTTGCAACAGTTTGCTAGTGAGTAATTGAGCTTTTCTTCCTCTTTGCCAAAAACCAGCATGTCGTATTTAGACGTAATTTCTTCTTTGTTTACATCTTTTGGTGCTGTTGGCTTATAAATTTTATTTTTGAAATAACTGACAAATGCATTGCTTCTTGAAGACGCAAAGGCTTTTAATTTTGTGTTATCAATGGTGCCAATACCTACTCTGTAAAAGAGATCTAATGAGGTGTTGAGTTTAAAATAATTGACGAGTTGATTTACAGAACTTTCATTTAAGGTGATTTTGAGTTGTTTTAATTTGCGACGTAAAATCTTTTTGCCTTCTTCTGCTATTTCTTTGGTATCTGCGTTTAAGGCCGATTTAATCTTACTTCGTGCTCTGGCGGTAGTGGCATAATCTAGCCAGTTGGCATTAGGTTTTGCATTATCTGAGGTGACAATTTCTACGCGATCTCCACTTTGTAATTCATGACTCAAAGGCACTAATTTTCCGTTTACTTTTGCTCCTCTGGTTTTCATACCGATTTCCGTATGAATGCTAAAAGCAAAATCGAGAGGTGTTGCACCTTTTGGAAGCGATTTGAGGTCGCCTTTTGGAGAAAAAACAAAAATTTCTTTTGAATATAAATTCAGTTTAAATTGCTCTACAAAATCAACGGCATCTGCTTCATTACTCTCTAAGGCTTCTTGTAAACGATTAATCCAAAGGTCTAAATTATCGTCTTTAGCCTCTACATTTTTATATTTGTAGTGAGCGGCATAACCTTTTTCAGCAATTTCGTTCATGCGCTCGCTCCGAATCTGAACTTCCACCCAACGGCTTTTTGGTCCGACCACAGTGATGTGTAAGGCTTCATAACCTGTAGATTTTGGCGATGAAATCCAATCGCGAAGACGTATAGGGTTTGGCGTAAAGTGATCCGTAACTATGGAATATATTTTCCACGCTAGAAATTTTTCATTAGCTAAATCTGACTTATAAATAATTCTAACGGCAAATTTATCGTAGACCTCATCAAAGGAAACTCCTTGCTTTACCATTTTTCTTCGTATACTGAAAATGGATTTAGGACGTCCTTTAATTTAATATTCTAAACCCTCT
>CAYMDB010000345.1:0-3615 GCA_964388865.1 uncultured Flavobacteriaceae bacterium | reverse complement strand
TATAGAGTCGGCTACTGCTAATACGCTTTTTTATAAAGTAAAATTTTGGGTTCGTAAAGCGTTCTTTATTTGTTTTGAAATGGCAACTACTACCAAGAGTTTATCTGCGAGTTATATGAGCGTGCGTTATGGTGTAACGGAGAAAACAGCACGACTTTTTATGCTCAAGGTAAGGGAAGCTATGGCGCCAGGAGGAAATAACCCAATGGATGGCAATGTGCACGTAGATGAGTTTGTTCTCGGCGGAAAGGAACAAGGTAAAACAGGGAGGAGTTATGATGCCAAGAAAAAGAAAGCAATTACAGCGGTTCAGTTAACCGAAGATGGCAAAGTGAAACGCATGTATGCCAGGAAAATCGATGATTTTTCTGCACAATCTCTTCAGTATATTTTTATTGATCATATAAGCCGAGATGCCAAAATTACAACTGATAAATGGAGAGGGTACAGACCTATATCAAAAGTGTACGACATAACGCAAATTGAAAGCAATAATGGATTAAATTTTAAAGCATTACACACTATGATACATCAAGTTAAATCTTGGATAAGGTCAACGTATTCATGGGTTAGTGCAGGAAATCTAAATAGGTATTTTAATGAATTCTGTTTCAGAATCAATCGCTCTCAAAACAAAAACACAATATTCAATAACTTAATAACCAAAATGGTTAATAGTAAATGTGATATATCAGTCACAATTAATAAGTAACTAATTACTGACCTCTACTGATTTTTATATTTTAAACCGCCAATTAAAACTACAAGACCTACCATTCCTGTTAATATCATCATCATTGCAGCAAAAACTGTATCTCTAGCCAGGACGGATGAGTCTACTGTTTCCTCTAACATTAGAGATACTATTATAGAAACTTCTATCATAGTAACGGCTAAAGCTAACACAAGAGCACCACAAGGTTCACCTATTTTTTCCGCAACAATTTCAGCGTGATGAACAGCTTTTATAACCCCAATGACTAAAGCCACAAATGCTAATAAATAAAAAGGGGTCCAGAGAATAAACTCACCAATACCAAAAACAATCCACACCAAGGCGGGTGTCATAAATGTCCAAAAAGAAACTCCATGTGTTTTCCAAGATGTCTTTAATTTACTTTGCATAGTTGGTTGGTTGAATTGGTTGAACTCTAACGAGTTGATGAATGATAGCTTTTAAAAATAGTTTTTCTTACTCAGAAATGCTGTTTTACTCGACAACTTTTCCCAGATTAAAACTACTAAAATAATTAGTTTTATTTAGGGTAATAAGGTCATTTTTTATGGGGACCAAGTTTGAATTGATGTGCATTGGATTGATATGAAGACTTAATCAAATAATTGTCAGAAATTGAAAATTTTACAGTGTTTTAGTGTTCTTGATTCTCGTGGTAGAATCACTCCATGCATCTTTAAACCGCTTGATGAGATTTTTAGTGCACTTCATTTTTATTTATATTAATGGAAATGGGCTTTGTGGTGTCATAATTTTTTAACTCAACAATAGAGGCTGGTAAACTAAAACCGTTGGTAGTTAAAGCAGCCACCACATCATTCATTATTTGGGAACGAATACTATTATGTATTGAACTTTGAGTTGATTTAAACGTATCAACCCAAAATTGAACTTTTATTGTGATGGTATTGGTCGCTAAATCGGTTATTGTAACGAGCGGTTTTTTATCGTCTTTAAGTACTCCTTCTATTTTATCTAAGGTTTTAAGAATTAGTGCAATGGCATCGGTAGGATTATTTTCGTAAGCGATGCCTACGTTAAATTCATATCTTAAAAATCCATCAAGGGTATAATTAAATAAAGGATTTTTAAGAATTATTGAGTTAGGTAGAAATACATCCTTACCATCGGGTGTTTTAATGAGTGTTTCGCGAATGCTAATGTTTTTAACAAAACCAAGAATAGAATTAACCTCAATTAAATCATCTAACTTAAAAGGACTTTTAAAGGCAAGTATAATACCTGCTAAAAAATTTTCACCAATATCTTTTAATGCAAATCCAATAACGAAAGTTAATAGACCAGCACCGGCCAATAGTTTGTTGGTGAACGCATTCAGACCCAGCAAATACAACGTAATAAGAACAACAATTAATTTTAGAGTAAATCCTATGATTTGCGAGGTGAAATTGGCGGTAATATGATTGGGGGATCGTTTTACTAGGCGCATTTTAATTTTGCGTTGGATATAGCTTGAAAGTAAGAATCCTAAAACAACAAATACTAAAATTAAGCCAAGGTTGATATAATTTAATTGAAAGTATTGAACAATGTTTTTGTAAAATTCTGTTGTGCTTTCCATACATTAAGAGTGTATTAATTCTAATATTTTAAGATGTGAACATGTCTGAAAATAATAGCCCTGGTTCATTTTTTAGGTATCGATTTCTGCCTTGTTATTTTCTAGTATAATTCGAGTTCTCGGTAAGCTTTCAGGGTAATTTTTCTGGATAAATTCAATCATTTTTTCTCTGATAAACACTCTTAAATCCCATGCGGTTGGTGAATTTTTTGCACTTACCAAGATTCTAATTTCAACGGTTGTTTCTTTTGAATCGGTCACTTGAAGCACATTAACTTTTTCATCCCACAGGTCTGTACTCTGCAAAAGTCGCGTTAGCTCTTCTCTTAAGGCTTCGAAAGAAATTTTATAATCGGTATAGAGAAAAACAGTGCCGAGAATATCAGCGCTTTTCCGTGTCCAGTTTTGAAATGGTTTATCGAGAAAGTAGGTGGTGGGTAGCACTAAACGTCTCTTATCCCAAATTCTAACGACAATGTAGGTAAGGTTGATTTCTTCAATCCAACCCCACTCGTTTTCTACCAGCACAGCATCATCCACTCTAAACGGTTGGGTAATGGCAATCTGAATACCTGCTAAAAGCGTTCCTACAATTTTTTGAGCGGAAAGTCCAATGATAATACCTGCAACCCCAGCCGAAGCAAAAATGCCAATACCAATTTCTCGGATACTATCAATGGTCATTAAAATGAGACCAACGGAAATAAAACTGATGACAAATACCACCACTTTTTCCAAGAGGTTAATTTGTGTGTGAAGCTTCCGAGATTCAAGATTATTCGCCTTTGTGATATCATAGCGCTTCAAAATATTGGTTTTAATAATACGCACAATTTGTATAATGATAACTGCACTGCATCCAATAATAAGCCCTTTTTTAAGGGTATTGAGAAGGGAGGGACTCAGATAATCTGAGAAACTTACAGACGGAAATAAGTGCTCGAATGCGCTAAGAATAACAAGAATGAGAATGCTAATGAATAATCGAATGTATTTTTTCATAAATCTATTTTTGATAAGCCGCAATGGCTTCAGGTAGATTTCCGTTGCTCTAAGTTACAGTATTTTTTGTCGAATAATCGATAGAAAGGCGCGCAACCTTGAATTTTAAATTTTCATATTGGGAATTAATATCTACCTAGGCTGGCTTAAATGTTGAATTGTTTCAAATAAAATTAATGGATTTGAAGTTTGTTTTTCAATTGTCTAAGTATTCCAAAAACAAATCAAAATTAATTTATTAACATTGTTGTCCGATAAAACATTTTAAAAGTGGGATTTCCAATACAGGATTTCC
>CAYMDB010000344.1:0-3626 GCA_964388865.1 uncultured Flavobacteriaceae bacterium | reverse complement strand
CAGAGGATATCATGGAAGTTTTTATATTGAAATAAGTCTTTTAAGATGAATGCTGAACGAAATAATGATGAGGTAACTACAACTAACTAAAGCACTTTTTGGGGAACACAAAGGCTTACGCCAGGTGTCCTTTAGCTTTGATTAGTTACCGCTTTAATTGGCGGTCTTAATGATGGTCATAATTATTTAGTGCTATCAAATAAACTCAGCCTCAAAAAGCGCTGAAAAATGCTTCAAAATCTTTGCTTTAACCAAGCTCTCATTAACCGCTTTAACACCTAATTCCACATGAAGTGATGTCACGGCTTTTCCCCTTATACCACAAGGAATAATATGATCAAAATACCCTAAATCGGCATTCACGTTAAGTGCAAATCCGTGCATAGTCACCCAGCGACTTGCCCGTACACCCATGGCGCAAATTTTACGAGCAAATGGCGTTCCTACATCGAGCCAGACCCCTGTTTCGCCAGGACTTCGTTCGGTTTTAAGACCGTAGTCTGCTAGGGTAAGAATAATGACTTCCTCTAAAAAACGCAGGTATTTATGAATATCCGTAAAGAAATTATCCAAGTCCAAAATGGGATAACCCACAATTTGTCCTGGACCATGATAGGTAATATCCCCTCCTCTATTTATTTTGTAAAAGCTGGCACCTTTTTCTGCCAATTGCGCTTCAGAGAGCAACAAGTTGGCCAGGTTACCACTCTTTCCTAAGGTGTAGACATGAGGATGCTCCACAAAGAGAAAATGATTATCGGTTTCTAATCCTGCATGTTCCCTTCTGTTCTTAATTTTTGTATCTAAAATAGCTTTGAAAAGTTGCTCTTGGTAATCCCAGGTGACTTTAAAATCCTGTGTTCCTAAATCTTGAATCTTAACGGTTTTATTCATGCTGCAAAGGTAAGAATTTATCGCTCAGGATTATTAAGAATAACCAAAGCCGCAATCACGCCTGGAACCCAGCCACAAATCCATAAGATAAAAGTGATTACAATAGAACCGCAGCCTTTATCTATAACTGCTAAAGGCGGACAAATAATACACAGAATAACACGCCAGAAACTCATAACTCGTTTGATGATTTGATGTACTAATAAGACGCAATTTATAAAAAATGTTACACTATTTTGATTTTCGCTATTGAAATGAAATTCAAAATTATACAGATTCGTTTCATGCACTTCATCAGACTAAAACATACGGTTATCTCAGGCTTTGTTTTGTGATGCCCATTAACATATTCTGACTAACAGATTTCTGATGAATAGAAAAACCTAGTTCATCTTGTCGAAATAACCGATACTAAGTATTGGGGGTTTAGGGCTTCCAAAAAACAAAGACCTAAAAGAAAATTTACACGTCCTAAAATCAAACTAAAAAGTAGTTCTGTAATTTTTGAAAATAACGTAATTTTGCACCTGCTTATCAAAAAAAGTTAAGCTTCTAAAAATAATACGAATGCAACTTTCAGAACAAGAATTAGTACGACGCGAAAAGTTAGACAAATTAAGAGCTTTGGGCATTAATCCCTACCCAGCAGATTTATACCCTGTGAGTCACACCTCAAAACAGATAAAATCTAATTTTGAAGAGGGTAAACAGGTCATTATTGCCGGTCGATTAATGGCGATTAACATCCAAGGAAAAGCCTCGTTTGCCCAATTGCAAGACAGTGAAGGCCGTATTCAGTTGTATTTTAACAGAGATGAAATCTGTACTGCCGAGGACAAATCCTTGTACAACGATGTTTTTAAAAAGCTATTGGATCTCGGAGATTTAATTGGAGTTGAAGGCACCTTATTTACCACTCAGGTTGGTGAAAAAACGGTAATGGTGAAGCAGTTTAAATTGCTGAGTAAATCCCTAAAACCTTTACCTATTCCGAAGCAAAAAGATGGCAAAACCTACGATGCCTTTACAGATCCTGAGCAACGTTACAGACAGCGCTATGCCGATTTAGCCGTAAATCCTCACGTAAAGGAAGTTTTTGTTAAACGCACCAAACTATTTAATGCCATGCGTCAGTTTTTTAATGATGCGGGGTATTTTGAAGTGGAAACACCAATATTACAGCCTATTCCAGGTGGTGCGGCAGCACGTCCATTTACAACACACCACAACAGTCTAGACATTCCATTGTACATGCGAATTGCCAACGAATTGTACCTAAAACGACTAATCGTCGGTGGTTTTGATGGGGTTTATGAGTTTTCTAAAAACTTCAGAAACGAAGGCATGGACCGAACGCATAATCCAGAATTTACAGCCATGGAAATCTATGTTGCTTACAAAGATTACAACTGGATGATGGAATTCTGCGAACACTTATTAGAACATTGTGCGATTGCCGTTAACGGAACGTCTGAAGCGACTTATGGCGAACATAAAATCGATTTTAAAGCACCTTACAAACGCATTACCATGCGCGATTCTATATTAGAATTTACAGGTTTTGATATTAGCGGCAAAACCGAAGACGAAATAAAAGCCGCCGCAAAAGCCATGCATATTGAAGTCGATGACACCATGGGTAAAGGCAAACTCATTGATGAGATTTTTGGCGAAAAATGCGAAGGCAATTATATACAACCCACTTTTATTACAGACTACCCAAAAGAGATGAGTCCGCTGTGTAAGGAGCACAGAGAAAATCCGGAATTAACCGAGCGTTTTGAACTTATGGTTTGCGGTAAAGAAATTGCCAACGCCTACTCTGAGCTCAATGATCCTATTGACCAACGTCAACGTTTTAAACACCAATTACAACTCGCTAAAAAAGGAGATAATGAAGCTACAGAGTTTATAGATTACGACTTTTTGCGCGCCTTAGAATACGGTATGCCACCAACCTCTGGTATGGGCATTGGCATGGATCGTTTAGTGATGTTCTTAACCAATAATCAAAGTATTCAGGAAGTGTTGTTCTTCCCACAAATGCGTCCAGAAAAGAAGAAAGTGGATTTAAGTGATAATGAAAAGGTCATTTTTGAAGCTTTAAAAGCTGAAAACCGAATGGAACTCAACACCCTAAAATCGCAATCAGGATTAAGTAACAAAGCCTGGGACAAAGGCATTAAAGGCCTAGCAAAACACGGTTTAACTAAAGTGGAGAAAACAGAGGAAGGTTTATTTATAATTCTGAATTAGAGAAACATTTTAGAAAATAGTTGCAATCTTTTTAAAACAGGATTGCTTAACTTTATAGTTTTAATTCCGCCCACGAGACGAGTAGGTTCTAAACATTGAAAAACCGCTCTGCAATGCAACAGTATAGCTTATGCGGTTAACGCTTCTTTTGTCTTGAGGTCTTAAACTAAGGCTCTTTAAAAGACAACTACATCAAGCGAAGATTGTAAGTCATGCACAAGAACCGAAATCTGTATGTTTCTTTCGTTTAACTTCAGGGTTTCCCTAGAGCTATGTCGAACGCAAACCGAGTAAGCAAACTAATAGTAGATCTCAAATTTTCACTTTCTTGTAGCCATCGAGATTCGACTTAAACCAAGCGTAAGTATGTTCAATTCCGGACTTTAAGCTATACTTCGGTGCCCAACCTAGAGCGTTTAACTTAGAGCTGTCCATTAATTTTCGTGGGGTACCGTCGGGTTTGCTAGAATCCCACT
>CAYMDB010000343.1:0-3627 GCA_964388865.1 uncultured Flavobacteriaceae bacterium | reverse complement strand
CAAAATCATTTTTCAACTAACTAAAAGCAAAAACACAAAATAGTTTACAGTCCCATAAAACAAGAAAATCACAGAACCTGAATATGAATCTAAAGATTATTATGCCACAACTGGTTTTGGCACAACTATAGACGAAGCAGCTAAAAAAGCGACCCGCTCTCCGAAGTCTGTGACTTCAGAGTAAACCTTATTCAATAAAATTTCTAAAACAACCTGCCATCTCCTGATGGCGTTCCCATAATTCATTAACAATCCCCCCACCCCAACAACCCCATACTGTCGTCCACTGAAATTTGATTGCTTCCTTTTATTTATGAATACTAATATCAAGCAAAATACCCTACTTTTACCGCTCTTGAAAAGAATATGAAAAGAGCTTTAGTAAGATATAGAAATAGTGCTTTTGGAAAGTACACCATTCGCCATCAAAAGTACGCGCCCATTCTTTTTTTTATGAGCGGTTTTATTTTTGACACCTTAACCCTGGGACGTATAGATCGTCTTTATGATACAATGGTACTTTGCTCGCATATGACCCTCTTATCCGTAATGCTCTATTTATTTAATTTAGTGGATGATGGCAAATGGGAAGGCACTTTTATTGGGCGTTATACCGAATATTTTCCGCTAGCCATACAGTTTTTCTTTGGAGCACTTTCTAGTGCTTTTGTTATCTATTTTTTTAGGAGTGTATCCTTGTCCAAAACCATGGTTTTTTTCATTCTGCTGGTTCTACTCTTATTTGCCAACGAATTTCTTAAAAAGAAAATCTCTAACAAATACCTTCATTTTAGTGTTTATTTTTTTATCAGTTTTACATTTTTCACCTTTATGCTCCCCACACTTATAAAGGAAATGAATACCTTAATTTTTATCATTTCCGGACTTCTTAGTTTGGGAACTACGCTAGCGCTCATCATATTCATATACTCGTCAAGTCCAAGCACAAGAGCTGAGCTAAGTTTAAAAAAACTGATTAGTATTATTATTTCCATCTATTTAGTAATCAACAGCTTTTACTATTTTAATCTCATCCCACCAGTACCTCTTGCCATGGAATCTGGCTTGGTCGCTCACAATATTCAGAAAAAAAACAACGAATACATCGTGACCTACGAGAGGGATGAATGGTATGTTTTTTGGCGTGCCCATCACCTCAATTTTCATCGTGAAGCTGATGAAAGCGTTTATGTATTCACATCGGTTTTTGCACCTACAGATATCAAAAAGTCCATTTTTCATCGCTGGCAATGGTACAATCCCGAAACCACAAGTTGGGAAATAACGGAGGACATTGGTTTTGAGGTTACCGGTGGGCGTGGTCGCGGTTTCCGTGGCTATACCTTTAAAGACAATATAGCAGAAGGCCGATGGAAAGTTGATGTCATTACTGAAGAGGAACTGGTAATTGGTGTTGTAGATTTTGTAATTAAAAATACGTCTGAACCTTATAAAAAAGGCATGATAAAAAAATCATTTTAAAAACGGTTTTTGAGAATCGTATTAAATACGCAAACAACTACTTTTATAGCGCATTAAAATTCTACTTATACTCTTGTAAGGTTTGTTCAACTTGTAATTAAACCAAAAGTTAGAGACGCTTAAACACTCACCTTAATCCGGAAAGTAAAAGTCTCCAATACCAAAATATACTTCCCAAGACCACATGAAGATGTGGTTGCCCATTGTTAAGCATAAATCTAATTTAGCTACTAATAGATCTGTATTGATATGGACGACATGTTGTTTAATAAATATTGTGCTCGTATAGCAATACCCTAACTAATAACCCAGAAAATGTTTAAGTGTAAGCGAGCCTATAAGGAAGGACTACGAATTAAATAGATTCCCGTTTTCAAATTAAACAAAAGCTAAAGTCTGCATGGGCATTACCTATGATAAAAATATTCCGCAACATCCATTATCGAAACAAAATTTTACGAAGTAAAATCAAATGTCCAGTGGAGTCCTCATGAAAATGGGGATGGTTGAGATTGCCCTGCCTACCGTCAGGCAGGCGCTTGCCGGAAGGCTCAAACTAACAATATATACCATGCTGAAATTCTTTAGAAATATTAGAAAACAATTACTCGAACAAGGCAAAACCGCCAATTATCTAAAATACGCCATTGGCGAAATCATCCTCGTGGTGATTGGTATTTTGATAGCACTTAGTATTAATGATTGGAATGACTCCCGTAAACAGAAACTTGTGGATACGAAGTATTTCAAAAACCTTAAAAATGACCTAATTGGAGATACGGAGCGACTAGACCTGATGATAAATTATTGCGATGAAAAAGTTAAGGTCGCAAAAAAAATTATGGATAAAATAAAGCAAGACACAATAGGTTCTTTATATGAATTCTCAAACGATATGAAAACATTACTTTTTGTCGATGAGTTTAGGCCAGATCAATCCACTTACAATGAAATGAAGAGCTCAGGCAATTTCAGTACCATCCAGAACGATACTCTCAAGCTAAAAATCTTGAAACTACAAAAAACCTATATTGATATTGAAGCTTTGCAAGACCATATGAGATATGACTTCAACACCTTCATAGAGAATTTTGAACAGTATGTGGACTGGAGTAAGTATTTTGACCTTAATAAATCAAATCCAGCCCAATTGATATTTGTATACGATTCAACCTACATAGAACAAAATGCTGAAGTCATGCGTAAAGAAATCGCCAATCTTTTCCGAAATAAAGTATTTGCTAATAATGTTTTTTTGTCCGAAATCAATCATGCTTATGGCATTGACGTATTGAAAAAAAGCCAAGCCCAAATCAATGAGATTATAAATCTACTAGAAATAGAAATTCAAAATTAACATGGTTTTTCAACTCAAAAATCTAATGGCATGCTAGCCGTAAAAGGAGGCTAAAAGGAAACTAATACCACCGTCAAATAATACCGCTTTATTTTATAACTTTAGAACAACCAAAAACCAATCAATTATCAATGGAAATACTTAATACCTTAATTAGCATCAACCTAGATTACCTTACCGTGGCTTTGCTTGTGATCTTTTTTACTGCCGAAAATGTGTTCAACACCCAATTTAAATTTGATAAAATGGGGAAACATTTATTAGAAAACATCGGTTTTTTAATCATCATTACACTCTTAAATTTGTTTTGGGCTACCTTTATCGTTAACGGCGTTGATTGGCTTCACAACAATCAAATAGGCCTGTTTCAATATATTAGTCTACCGCTATGGCTATCGCTCATCTTAAACGTTATGCTCTATGACATGGCCAATTATTGGTTTCATCGCTTAGCACACAAGGTCTCTTTTCTTTGGAATTTCCACGGGGTTCATCACAGCGATAGTCGTATGGATGCCTCATCAAACATACGCGTGCATCCTATTGAAATGGTGTTTTATTTTGGCTCTTCTAGCTTTTTGATGGCTGCAATTTTCGGATTAAGCACCCTTGGACTTGGCTTGTATGTGATCATCATCATTCCCTATGTTTTTATTGAACATTGCAATATCAAATATCCAGCTTGGATTGATAAAACCTTTGGATTAATTTTTACAACGCCCAATTTTCATCGTGTGCACCACGATCAGGATGAGTTTTACACCAATTCTAACTACTCCGATATTTTC
>CAYMDB010000342.1:0-3658 GCA_964388865.1 uncultured Flavobacteriaceae bacterium | reverse complement strand
AACTTATTTTACTGATAATTAGATTGTTGAACTGTTTTTAAGGGGCGACTAATTACGGACTCAAAGAATGATTTTTTGTTTTTTTCTTTCTCAACACAATCCCGTTCCGCAAAACTGTAAAAAAGAATCGCAATAATTGGCATAAGTAGCAAAGTACTCAACCAAATTCTGGTTTTTGAGGTTTGTGTTTTCATAACTGTAAATCGTTTTTTGAATGATGAATAATTGATGGTACTCGAGAATTGATACTCACGAGCATTTGATGAAAATTGTAATAATAAGTTTTGATAGTCCTTAGCCTCTGCACCTTGATTTAAAACGGCTTCGTCGGCTAAAAACTCATGGTTTAATTTAATATGATGTTTTAAAATGTAGATTAAAGGGTGAAACCAAAATACAATTTGCAACAACTCTAGGATTAAAATATCTAAACTGTGTAATTGCTTGGCGTGGGTTTCTTCATGAAGTAAAACTTCTTTTGGAATTGTCTCCGTTTCAAAGCTTGTTTTGTCGAAAAACAAGTATTTAAAAAAGGAATGCGGAATGCGACATTGGTCTAATAAGACATAAATAAAGGATTTTCTTACAATGTGTTTATGACTAGATATACGTTGGTACATTTTAAACAAATTCAGTAAAAATCGAAGGCTAAATAATAAAACGCCGAGTCCGTAAATAGCCCATAATATGTTTTCTGTGGTAAAAAGAGGATTGGCTTCTATGGGCGTTTCAACAATGGTGATTGTGCCAGGAAATTCCATTAGAGGAGCTTCAGTAGTATTGACTACAGGTTCTACATACTGGGTTATGGTGAGCTGTGGGGTAACTAGTGCCAAGACTAAAGATCCCAATAAATAGAAGCGCTTAAGGCGATGCATGGTTTGTCGTTCTAAAAGCAGTACATAAACCAACCAATAAATAGCTAAACAGGCGGAAAATTTGAATAAATAAGTATCCATCTTTACTTGTTTTTAATTTCGTTGTCTATAATCGTTCTCAGATCTTCTAATTCTTCTTTAGTTAAATCGGTTTTTCGAGTAAAGAAGGAGGCGAATTGTGAGGTGCTATCGTTAAAAAAGTTTTTAATAAGTCTGTTGACGTATTTAGAAAAGTAGTCTTCTTTTTTAACCAAGGGATAGTATTCCCTAGATTTTCCGGTGGTTGTATAATTTACAAAACCTTTGCCAATCATGCGTTTTAAAAGTGTGGCAATGGTTGTGGTGGCTGGTTTGGGCTCGGGATAACTGTCTAAGAGATCTTTCATAAAAGCTTTGTCGAGCTTCCAGAGGTGTTGCATGAGTTGTTCTTCGGTTTTTGAAAGTTTCATGCGCTACAGGTTTAGAATTTGTTCTACAAACATAGAGTAATAAAATTAATTCTACAAATGTAGAGCTCATAAATTTTGAAAGTGCTGATTTTATGGCTCAAGGTGTTTTGGCTTTAAGCCAAGGTTTTAGTCTTAGTTCGATTAAAATGGAAACAAATAACATATTTTTATTCACCACAGAGATACAGAGTTCACAAAGAAAAGCATCTTTGCCCTTCGTGCCTTTGTAATGAAAATAATAACCACAGAGTCACAGAGAACACTAAGAAAAACTGCTCTGCCCTTCGTGGCTCTGTGGTGAAATAGTTATCACAACTATAAGGCTAGATTAAACCAAAATTAGAGTGGTGTTTTTGTATTGTTTTCGAAAATTTAAAACCATAAAATTCATAACTTGCCAAAAATGTGTTACTTACGGTATTTTTGACTTCATTTTGGATGTCCCAACAGCGAAAACAAGAAAAAGAGAAAAATTTGTATAGAGAAGTAGAACTTTAATTGTCAATTGGTTCTCGATATAATTTTTTGTTCCTCAAAATCACTCGAACTGACGAACAGTTAAAATTTTAATAATCAGGCTAAGGTTGTGAGGTTTGTGATGGCGATGATTTTAGCGGTAGTGCCTAGACCTAATGGAAGGCCCGCGTTAGGGATAGCAGCAGCTACCGTGTAGCGCGTATAGCCCGACCCCTTTGGTTTTTCTGAAAAAACCGAAGGGGTAACGCCCAAAAAAGCCTTAATTTAAATCTGAATTATTTTTTTAACTGTGTAAAATAGTGATAGAACCAGGGAATGGTTTCGATACCTTTTAGGTAGTTCCATATTCCGAAATGCTCGTTTGGCGAGTGAATGGCGTCGCTGTCTAAACCAAAGCCCATTAAAATAGTTTTACTGTTTAATTCTTGCTCAAAAAGTGAAACAATAGGAATACTGCCACCGCTGCGCTGCGGAATTGGCATTTTGCCAAAGGTTTGCTCATAGGCTTTTGCCGCAGCTTTGTAGCCAGTGCTGCCAATAGGCGTAACGTAACCTTGTCCGCCGTGATGTGGTGTAACTTTTATTTTCACCCCTTTTGGCGCAATGTTTTCAAAATGGGATTTAAATAATTGGGTGATTTCTTCCCAATCTTGATGCGGCACCAAACGCATGGATATTTTAGCGTAGGCTTTGCTGGCAATGACGGTTTTAGCACCTTCGCCAGTGTAACCACCCCAAATGCCGTTGACATCTAAGGTTGGCCTAATGGAATTGCGTTCATTGGTGCTGTAGCCTTCTTCACCATAAACGGAATCAATATCTAAAGCTTTTTTGTAGGCTTCGAGAGAGAAAGGTGCTTTTGCCATTTCGGAGCGTTCAGCATCAGAGAGGTTTTCAACCTTATCGTAAAATCCTGGAATGGTGATGTGATTATTTTCGTCGTGTAATGAAGCAATCATTTTAGTTAGAATATTAATTGGATTGGCAACCGCCCCGCCATAGAGTCCGGAGTGTAAATCGCGATTAGGTCCTGTAACTTCAACTTCAACATAACTCAAGCCTCTGAGACCGGTGGTGATCGATGGTACATCTTTAGCAATCATGCCCGTATCTGAAATTAAAATGACGTCATTGGCTAGTTTTTCATGATTATTTTTTACAAAGGTTGAGAGGTTGACACTGCCGACCTCCTCTTCGCCTTCAATCATAAATTTAACGTTACAGGGTAATTTATCTTGCGAGGTCATGTATTCCATGGCCTTGATGTGCATATACATTTGCCCTTTATCGTCGCAGGCTCCTCTTGCAAAAATAGCACCTTCGGGATGCAAGTCGGTTTTCTGAATCACAGGATCAAAAGGAGGTGAATTCCACAGATCTAAAGGATCTGGTGGTTGCACATCGTAATGGCCATAAACCAGTATGGTTGGTAAATTTTTATCTATTATTTTTTCGCCGTAAACGATGGGATAGCCATCTGTTTGGCAAATTTCAACGGTGTCGCAGCCTGCATGTTCAAGGCTGGTTTTAATGAATTCGGCTGTTTTTAAGACATCAGCTTTAAAGGTGGAATCAGCACTAATTGATGGAATTTTTAATAATTCTATGAGTTCGCTGATAAAACGGTTTTGATTGTTGTTTAGATAAGAGGATATGGATTGCATAAAAGGCATAAATTTGCCACAAAAGTAAGAAAAACAAAGCCGACTATTTTCTTATTTAAAACCTATTTGAATATTGAAAGTATTGTTTATATTTGCAACCCAATAATAAATGGATCCATTCAGTTCAATCTGTTGAATGCAGGCGTGGTGGAATTGGTAGACACGCTAGACTTAGGATCTAGTGCCGCGA
>CAYMDB010000341.1:0-3659 GCA_964388865.1 uncultured Flavobacteriaceae bacterium | reverse complement strand
AAGCCAAAAAGCAGTGTGGTTACCCTTCGCGGTTTCTGCTATTTTAATACGAGCTTCTAGAAAGCCATACGTTGGTTCGTACAAGTTTCTGCTTTCTACACTACCACAATACATGGTGTTATGGTCAACTTTAGTGCCTCTTAAAACCAAGTTTCCATTTTGATCTAAGAAGGCATTTTCTTCGACCCACCACCAATCGTCAACACCGAGATTTGCCCTTGGAGCTCGCGATGAGTTACTCACACTTACCATCCATTTACTAGTGTTGATTTCTGAGCCATTAAACTCATCACTAAAATCCAAATCCCAGTCGCCTTCTATGCCAATTGGCTGAGCGTTAATTGGAGTTTCAGGATCTATGATATTTGATGTACTGTTAGAAGGGGATACATAAACATTGTCAATACGCAACGGTCTATTACCATTAACTTTATAAAATACGAGACGCACAGAAGTAATATTTGATGGCACTGTAAAACTAAAAGAACCATACAGCCATTCATCAGGAGTAGTATCTAAAGTGAAGTTACCGAAGACAGCAGCACTATTTTCATCTTTAGCCCTGACATTCATGGCATAACTAGAAGTGCCGCTCACCCATCTATAATTAAAGGCAACGGTGTAGGGTTGATTCGGCTCAAGTGTTAGGGTTTGGTACAATGACCCTTCACCATTATTGACGTTACCTACTAATGAGTTTGTGATGTCGTCTGTTAAAACCTGATGGTTAAAACCTAGCCAAGATTCTAAGGTTCCAGTTTGAAAATTTCCATTATTCACCGCATTTTGACTATAGCCGTCAAACGTTATTATTAGTGACAGACTAAGTAATACTTTTTTCATTTTTCATTTTTTTTAATGAGCCAGATTTACTTTGATGACTGCTGTTTGTGTTCAAAAGGCGATTTGTAAAGTGCTTTTTTATTTTGCATAAGTCGTTTTTGAATATGATATGTCACATCCATCCAAGCTTTACCTTCGTCCCAAAGCGGTTGAGACATATGAGATTCCCACTCATAATAATCTTGTAAGAGTTTATTGTAGGTGAGGCTATCGGTACTAGAAATGTCATTAAGCTCCCCAATATCATCGGCTAAATTATATAAGGTTGAACCGTAGTTTTTTAATGAGACAAGTTTGAAGTCACCTTGACGTACTGCTGATTCCTCAAGCTTTCGCCAAAACAATTTATCGTGGGGATTACCAGATTTTTCACCAAAGAGATAGGGAAGTAAATTAACTCCATCTAAGGTGAGATTTTCGTTTTTTTCTATAGAAGCGGCGGCCATAGACGTTGTAAAAATATCTAAGGAAGACGTTAAGCCATCAAAGGTTTGGTTTTGTTTAATTTTTGAGGGCCAACTTATAAAAAAAGGAACTCGGTGACCGCCTTCAAATTTATTACCTTTCCAGCCTTTAAGGTGTCCATTCTGAGAGTTGTTATTATGTGCGCCACCATTATCACTTAAGAAATAAATGAGAGTGTTATCTAATAAATTTAAATCCTTCAATTTATCTCGTAATTTACCTACATTTTTATCGAGTGACCAAGTCATAGCGGCAAGTTGCTGACGCGGATGGTTTTTGAACTTTTCAAGATCAGATTGGTTGGCTTCCATGGGTGTGTGTACTGCATTGTATGCCAAATACATAAAGAAGGGCTGATCTTTGTTTTCCTCAACAAAGCTTGCGGCACGGTCTCCAAGAACATCGGTAAGATAATTATCAAAAATAACGCGTTTTCCATTTTGTTGTAGTGTGTGCTCATCACTAGGATCATCCATTGGGAAATAAGACCGTCCGCCAGCTAAAAATCCATAAAATTCATCAAAACCTCTTTGGTTAGGATGATCTGAGGGTGTTGCGCCGAGGTGCCATTTTCCAATAGCTATGGTCTTATAATCATTATCTTGAAAAACATTTGCTATTGTTGTAACCTCATCAGCTAAACCAATATCACCAGAATTTCCAAAACCTGTACCATTGGCTTCGAAGCCAAAGCGCTGTTGATATTGCCCCGTCATTATACCTGCTCTAGAAGGAGCACATACGGTAGCACTAACATGGGCATCCGTAAAGATAACACCAGTTTCTGCCAAAGCGTCAATATTTGGAGTTTCTAAATCTTCACTTCCCATAAAACCAAAATCTGCATAACCTGCATCATCAATTAAGACAATAATAATGTTCGGCTTTTCAGTTTTTGAGTCCTCTAAAATTATGACATCATTGGAGCGCTTTTCAGCACATGAAAAAAATAGTAAGGTGATAAGAAGATAAAAAGTAAATTTCATTTTTTAATTTTAACGAGATACTAAAATATAATGACAGACATATTCTCAGCTATTAATAAGGGTAAGATATGCCTGCCATCTAACTTTTAAACTCTACTTGAACTATCAAGCGATTCTTTTAGTTTTTAATAAATTTAAACGATCCTACAGCGTTGTCGATGTAAGTTTTAATGATATAAACTCCTTTTGTAAGATTTGAAATATTGATTTGATCCTCAGTAGTATTAATGTCTTTTGTTAACACTTTTCGGCCTAATATGCTGTAAATTTCTATTTGTGTTAATTTTGAAGAGGCTGAAATATTTAAAATATCATTGGCTGGATTAGGATATGTTTTAAAAGTTAACTGATCTAAATCATTTAAAGACATGGTGCTACTCGTTACGGAAACGTTGTCTAAGTTTAATGGTTTATTTCCATTTCCTTTAAACATTGTCAATCTTACAGTTGTAATACCAGCAGGGACAACAAAGCTAAAATTGCCTGAAAACCATTGATCAACAGTGGTGTTTAAGGCATAGCCGTTGGATGTGGTTCCGCCAATTAGATTTAAGTTAGTTGGTAAATTTGCAGCATCCTTAATACGCACAATTAGATTACTGTTCGCGGCTGCAGTAGTAATCCATCTGTAATCAAATTGAACCGCGTATTCTTCGCCAGGTGTTACACTAAATTCTTGATTTAGAGCTCCGTCACCATTTTCAATTTGGCCCACTTGTGCCGCTGTAATATCGTCTGTAGCAATTCTGTTTTTAAAGCCTATCCAAGACGGAACGGGATCACCATTTGCGCCGATTTCAAAATCTCCATTGACCACTAAATTTTGGCCAAAAACGAGAGCACCTGTGACTAAGGTGATAAGTAAAATTGTAATTTTTTTCATAATAAATGGTTTTAAAGGTTAAAATTTAATTGAGCAACTTATAAGAGTTATATTTTTATAAGTTGCTAGTTTTTATTCAGTGCGTTTAAGTGATACATCATCCATAAAGAATGGCGGAAAGCCTTGTCCTTTGTAAAAGCTCAATTTTAGGCGAGTCACACCTTCAGGAACAGTAAATTGATACGTCATTTCTTCCCATTCTGTTGTTTGAGGCATTGAGGGTAATGCAAACAGAAGGTCGTTGCCATCGTTATTACGAATAACTCCATTAAATGTATTGGTTACGGTTTCATTCCATTTAGAGACAAACTTTAGGGTATAATCCGTATTGGGTTCGACATCAATAATATACAATAATGAGCCATCTCCATTTTTTATTCTACCACAAAAATTACCGGTGTAAGGTTCTGTTGTGGCAGGGCCAACAACGTCATTTTTGAAACCGCCCCATGGTGCAATTTGTCCCGTCTCAAAGCCACCAT
>CAYMDB010000340.1:0-3663 GCA_964388865.1 uncultured Flavobacteriaceae bacterium | reverse complement strand
TTATTTTTGCCGTCGGAATTTTAAAAATCGCCAAAGCTATATTCGGATTTTTAAGCGTGCTAATCTTTTTTAATTCTGCTTCGGTAATTACTGTTATTGCATCATTTGGAGCCTCGAAAATCAACTGCGTTGTAAAGAGTTGCTCTAAAACAAAATCCGAATTTAAGAACTCATTAATCCCTTTGACTCCTTCAACCGTAAACAAGCCTAATTGCTGTCTTATTTTTTTTTGACTCAAACTTTTAATTAACTTAATTTGATTCTTTGATACCATTAAAATGTCTTTACATTTGTTAGATTGCATACAAAGTAAACCTTTTTTAAATGTATCGGTCTCTAAATTTTAAAGGAGTGCCTTCAACTTCGCATTAAATGGTATTATTTTTGTCTCGGCAAATAGTGTAACAAAAAAATAAGTTAACGATTGAGTTTACCACATCTTGCGTCTTTAAGGGTTAAAAACTACAAAAAAATTTGTTACGCTTTAGTATTTGTATCACTGACCCTTGTACTTAGCTCTTGTAATGCGGTAAAACGTGTGAAACAAAGAGAGCTCCTCATTACCCAGAACACGATTGTTGAAGACGGTAAAAAAAATCGATCAGAGCTTGTTAACAACATTATATCTCAAAAAATCAACACGGGTATGAATGGCTTTCTGGGTGTAAAATTTCCTGTTAAGCTGGGCATATATAATTTAGCAAGACCAAATATAGATTCTATCCTTAATGCAAAAGTGCTGAGTGATTCTTCTAAAGTAAGATGGAAAACTAAACTACTTTCAAAAAAACAATTTGATAAAGATATACAATCGCGAAAAGATTTTAACAGTTGGTTAAAGCGCACCGGAGAACCCCCTGTGATCCTTGATGAAGCACGTACTAAAAAAACTGCTGAAAATTTAAGAAAGTACTATTTTAGTAAAGGTTGGTTTAATAATAAGGTGGATTATACCATAGAGAGCGACAGCACAAAACGGGCTATAGTAACGTATAACGTCACCAAGAAAAAACCCTATCTACTCGATTCTATAAAACCCATTATAAGCAGTCCGGCTATAGATTCACTTTATCCTAAATTTAGTAAAGGATCTTTACTTAAAAAAGGTGAGCAATACGATGAACAAAACTACGAAGCTGAGCGCTCTCGGATCAATACCTATTTGCGTAACGCTGGTTTCTACTACTTCGGACAAGATTATATAAATTTTACGACGGATACTATAGGAACAAATCATAAAATAAACACAGAGTTGCTCATTGCTAACAGGTCGATACGCGGTGATGATTCTACACGTATTACTCCGTTTAAAATCTATACCATTAAAGAAGTCAATATTTTTACTGACGATAATTTTGAGAATAGATTTAAAGCCGTTACAGACACAACAACCTACAACGATTACAACCTTTACAGCAAAGAGCGCCTAAAATTTAAACCCAAAGCGCTTACCAATGCTATTTTTATAAATAAAGGGGATATTTATAGCGATTTAGCGCGTAGCCGAACATCGCGCTACCTCAACGATCTACAAATGTTTAGATATCCTAGTATAAACTATGTAGAAAATGAGGCAGATACTACCCTTACAGCTAATATTTATTTAGAACCCAGAAAGAAATACCAATTGAGTTTTGATCCCGAAGTAACCCAAAGTAACATTCAAACTATTGGTTTTTCCTTTAGCACAGGCTTAAAAATTAGAAATGTATTTAGAGGTGCAGAAAGCTTAGAAATAAGTGGTATTGCATCCATTGGTTCTTCTAAAGAAGGCTCAAACTCTAAAGATGCATTTTTTGATATCAACGAATTTGGTGGTAATATTAAACTCACAATACCGCGACTGTTTAGCCCCTTTAACACCAACAAGATTCTGCCTAAGTACATGTCTCCAAGCACCATAATTAATCTTTCTGCAACTAGCCAACAAAATATAGGATTAGACAAGCAAACCTTATCGGGCGTGCTTGGGTATAACTGGTTTCCTTCTGCCACCGTTACCAATGCCTTAGACTTTTTAAATGTACAGTATGTAAAAAATCTTAATACCAATAATTACTTTGGTGTTTATACGAACTCTTTTGGACGGCTAAACAACATTGCTAGAGCTATTAATTATATAAATGAGACAGAAACCTTAGGTTTTCCCGAAGAATCGGACCAGTTTATAAACGATGTATTAACTGGAAATACGAGTTTATCGCCAAATGACGATGACTATATCTCCGTAAATAATATCGATGAGCGCAAACAACGTCTTACCGAAAACAACCTTATTGTCTCAACGAGTTTTAGTTATAAGAAAGATCGGCGTAAAAATATTTTCGACAATGATTTTTCCATTTTTAGATGGCGTGTAGAGCTGGCAGGAAATCTAATATCTAATATTTCAAACCTTTTAGGCGCACCAAAAAATGACAATGGGGATTATGATATTTTTGGAGTGACCTTTTCGCAATATTTTAAAACTGATATAGATTATATAAAATACATTGATCTCGGCAGAAAAAATGTTTTCGCCTTTAGAACTTATGCTGGTATTGCCATTCCTTACGGCAATTCAAATAGTATTCCGTTTGCAAAAAGTTTCTTTGCTGGCGGTCCCAATGACAATAGAGCTTGGACAGCCTATAACCTAGGGCCTGGAAGTTCACAAACCTCCAACGAATTTAATGAAGCCAACTTTAAAATTCATCTAAGTGCAGAGCAACGCTTTAATTTATTTGGTAGTTTTAGAGCTGCGCTTTTTGTGGATGCAGGTAATATATGGAACGTGCTAGACAATGTTACTGAAGCTGAGGCCACCTTCACAAGTTTTAATGATTTAAAAGAAATTGCTGTAGGCTCAGGCTTTGGATTGCGCTACGATTTCAACTTTTTTGTACTGCGTTTTGATATTGGCTTTAAAACCTATGAGCCCTATCAAAATGAAGGTGATAAATGGTTTTATAATTACAATTTTAGAAATGCCGTTTACAACATAGGAATCAACTATCCTTTTTAATTTTTTTTTACTTAATACGATAACGTTTTCGGTGTATGATTACACATCAAACTTTTAAAAGACACCCAATTATCGACAAATTTTACGTACTTTTGAGTATTAAATTTTTAATTATACAGTTATGAGTCACAATATTAAACCTGGAGTTGCTACAGGTAAAGAAGTTCAAAATATTTTCAATTTAGCCAAAGAAAAAGGCTTTGCCTTACCTGCGGTAAACGTTATTGGTTCAAATACCATTAACGGTGTTATAGAAACTGCCAAAGCCTTAAATGCCCCTGTTATTATTCAATTTTCAAACGGTGGTGCGCAATTTAATGCAGGAAAAGGTTTAAGTAACGAGAATCAAAAAGCAGCAATTGCAGGGGCTATTGCCGGCGCAAAACACGTGCATCAAATGGCCGAAGCTTACGGAGTACCTGTTATTTTACATACCGACCATTGTGCTAAAAAATTACTGCCTTGGATTGATGGTTTACTCGATGCTAGCGAACAACATTTTAAAGAAACCGGAAAACCATTATATAGCTCTCACATGCTCGATTTATCTGAAGAGCCCATAGAAGAAAACATAGAAATCTGTAAACAATATCTTAAGCGAATGAGCAAAATGGGTATGACCTTAGAGATTGAATTAGGAATTACAGGTGGTGAAGAAG
>CAYMDB010000339.1:0-3692 GCA_964388865.1 uncultured Flavobacteriaceae bacterium | reverse complement strand
GTTAATACCTACAAGGTTTTGAAAACCTTGCAGGATTGCATTATACGTCAAAGTCCACCACCACTTTTTCTGTTGTTGGGACCGCTTGGCAGCTGAGCACTAAGTGTTGTGCCACCTCTTTTTCATCTAAAGCGTAATTAATTTTCATTTCTACCGCACCTTCCACAACTCTACATTTACACGTGCTACAAACACCACCTTTACAGGCAAATGGTAAATCGGCACCAGCTCCTAATGCAGCATCTAAAATATTGTCGTACTCTTTGGTCATTGTGAATAAAAATTCTTTTCCACCATCAACAATTGTAATTTCAACGCCCTCTACATTTTGCTTCGCTAAGCGTTCTGCTCGTTTAATATCTTCTTCTGAAAGACCGGTTACAAAGAGTTCAAAATGAATGTTTTCTTTTGGAAGTCCGGCTTCCACCAAATAATTACTGACATAATTTACCATTTGTTCGGGTCCACAAAGGAACACTTCATTGGTATCGGGAATATCGATGAAGGTTTTTGTTAAAACCTGCATTTTTTCGTCGTCAAATCGTCCGTTAAACAAATCGATATCTCTTCGTTCTTTAGTCAGAAAATAATAGATTTCCAATCGGCCAAAATAGGTGTTTCGCAACTGCTCTAATTCCTCTTTAAAGATAATAGATTTTGCTGTTTTATTCACATAAAACAACTTACAAGTTGAATTTGGTTCTGCTGCTAAATGGCTTTTTAGCATTGACAATACTGGTGTGATACCACTTCCTGCTGCAAAAAATAAATAATTCTTTGCTTTATCTGGATTAACCTCAACACCAAACATGCCGCTTGGCACCATGACTTCTAGGATATCATCAGCCTTCAAATGTTCATTGACAAAGGTTGAAAATTTTCCACCTTGAATTTGTTTAACGGCTACTTTCCATTGTTTTTCTCTAGGACTAGAACACAAGGAATAGGATCGTCTTACAGCTTCGCCATCAATAGTCGCTTTCAAGGTAAGGTGCTGCCCTGGTCTAAACTTAAAAGCTTGATGTAAATTTAAAGGGACTTCAAAAGTGATTACCGATGTATCGTCCGTTTCTTTGTAAATATCTGCAACCTTTAAGGTATAAAATTCTGCCATAAGCTAACACTAATAATTCCCGCAGGAAAGCAAACTTGTTTTTTAGTATTTAAATCCTTTTCTCCTAGGAGCGCTTAGTCTCACAAAGAAAATAAACTTAACTAACACGTGTTAGTTTAAAAACAAAGTTAAAAAAATATCTCTTAACTAATTGTTAATTCCTTCAATTAGTATTTGAGAGAGGTTTTGAGATAATTCTTCAAGTTTAATGTCTTCTTTTTTGGGAATCCATAGGTAAAGTGAACGCAACGTGGTAAGAATGGAGAACATCATAACGTCTAGTTTAGCATCTATAATTTCCCCAGACGCAATGCCCTCTTTAAGAATGGAAATAAAATCATTTTCATAGTCCGTTCGCAGTTTTTGATAGTAATCTAATTGATCTTCAAGATGCATCCAGTCGTTATTTAAAGAGGCCATCCCATAAATATTTTCACTTGAAATTTTAACGTGGAGTTGAATGATTTTTTTCAATTTATCAATGCACGATGCTTCAGATGACAGAATATGCTTCATGCCATTAGTGAATTCTTCAGCAATAGAGATAATGATAGCGTTAAGTATATCTTGTTTAGAATTGATATGATTGTATAAACTTGCGGCCTTAATTCCCATTTCTGCAGCAATATGTCGCATGGTAACCGCACTGTAACCCTTCTCCTTAAAAAGTTTAGCGGCGGTCTTTACAATTTCTTCTTTTCGAGTTATCGCTCTCAATAGTTCTGCGGGTCTTATTAATTTCGTAAATTTATAAAAAAAGAAGACATGGGATTTTTTGACTTTATATTCGGCACTAAAAGGCGTAAAGTAGAGGACTACTTAGAAAATGACGCACTTATTTTAGATGTGAGAAGTCAGCGCGAATGGGATGCTGGCCATATTGAAAATTCTAAACATATTCCGCTAGATGAACTACACGAACGTGTTGAGGAGGTTAAAGGGTTTGATAAAGGCATTATAGTATGTTGCGCAAGTGGGGCGAGGTCTGCAAAAGCGGCTAAATTTTTAAATCTTCATAATATCGACGCCACCAATGGTGGTGGTTGGGTACAATTAAAAAAAAACCTATAGTTTTAAAGTTTGGAATTCTTCAGAAGACTCAATAAGTTCACCGTTATATTGCAGGATCCATCCTAAGGAATTGGTTAGTATATAAAACTTGGCAAGTTCACTCAACAATCGGTTTTTTGAGTTTGTTTTTAAATCTGAAGCTCCAATTTTTTTTAACAATTGCTTTTTTACCGTTTCGTTGATGGCGTTGTAATCTTTGGGTTCAAATTGATTGAAGAAATCGGCTTGAATGTCGTAATATTCTAAATCTGGACTTACTTTAATTTCTTCTTTAGGAATGCTTACAATATGAAGTGTTTTGTTTGGCTCGTCTATTCGGTATTCAATTTTACTTAAATCGTAAGCCACAGTAACATCTGCATTTACAACAACTAAAGCTTTTTTCTCGGCTTCAAAATAATCACCGAATATTGATTTTGAATTTTTATAGCTAAACACCTCGCTAAAGTGCCCCTCTGTAACTACAAGTTTAGAAACGTTTTTAAGCTGCTCTAGAATTAAAGCCGAGTTTTCTTTTAAGGTAATTTTATCTTGCCGTTCATCACTACAATATTTAAAAGTGAAGAGCACAATTAAGGTGATAATAACTCCAAATAGTATTTTTCTCATAAACAAATTTAATGAAAATAGGTTTTAATTTCAGTAAAACAGCGGCTTATTAAACCCGCTTTTTTTGCCTTACGTCGTTGCAGAAAGTCTATCATCTAGAAAAAACGCAACACATCTTGAATCTTATGTCAGTACTCATTTATGCAGTAAATTAGTGTATAATTTAAAGATTTTTTTATGTAGCGATTCATACGTAGAGCCCTCAAAATCTAATAAAGCACCTATCATGAAAAACAAGATATTCACCCTATTTTTTGCATGCGCTTCATTACTTGCTTTCGGACAACATGCAACCTTACTTAAAAACTACAATCCGAAAGTTCAAGAATTAAAACACTATTTAAATCACACCAAAGATAGCCTCATTTTAGAATGTGAAACACCCATTTTAAAAGTCGATATTTTTAATGAGGATTACGAAAAACTTATTCCTGTTGAAGCAAATAGCACCCAAATCACTCTAAATGATATACCGGAAGGTAAGTTTGTGGTGGAAGTTCGGTTAGTTGATAAAATTGTGGTGATGCATATTATTATACACCAAGATTTTAACGATGCACTGCTCTCGGCGGCACTTTATAAAAACAGCACTATTGCAGAGGGCCAAGGCATGATGCTCGACGAGGGATTAAATGTAGTTACAAGCGTACCAAAAATGAGTTTAGAAACTATGTTAAACCAAAGGCCATCGAATTCGCGGACAAAAAAGAACGAAAAGCTGTATTGGACTATTATTAGAGTAAATAACGAAATTGGTTCTAGCAAAACAATGAGATTAGTAGATAAAAAAGATGCTGACCGAATGATCTTAAAGAATAAGCTAGAACACCAGAGTGCTATAGGGAAAAAGAATGAGCTTATAGTTTGGGAGGTTTATAACACTTCCAAATTTATGGAA
>CAYMDB010000338.1:0-3718 GCA_964388865.1 uncultured Flavobacteriaceae bacterium | reverse complement strand
GAATAATAGTACTTTGGCCGGACATATTACGGTTGGTGATTACGTAGTTTTAGCAGGAATGACAGCCGTGCACCAGTTTTGTTCTGTAGGAAATCACGCTTTCGTTACAGGTGGGTCTTTAGTGAGAAAAGACGTACCGCCTTATGTGAAGGCTGCTCGTGAGCCCTTATCTTACGTCGGAATTAATTCCGTTGGACTGAGACGAAGAGGTTACAGTTCAGATAAAATAAAAGAGATTCAGGATATTTACCGAATTTTGTATCAGAAAAATTATAACAACACACAAGCCTCAGATTTAATTGAAGCCGAGATGGAAGCTACTCCAGAGCGCGATGAAATTCTGCAATTCATTAAGAATTCTCATCGCGGCATCATGAAGGGCTATTTTAAAGCAAACTAAATTTTAACACTTAAAAAACGCTTTCCCAAAAGCAACATATTATGGCGAGTACATCAGATATTAGAAATGGATTATGCATACGATATAATCACGATATTTATAAGGTCATCGAATTTTTACACGTAAAACCAGGCAAAGGTCCTGCTTTTGTTAGAACCAAACTAAAAAGCGTCACTACCGGAAAAGTTTTGGACAATACCTTTTCTGCAGGACATAAAATTGAAGATGTTAGAGTAGAAACTCACAAATTTCAATATTTATATCACGATGGTGAATTCTATCATTTTATGAATGAAGCAGATTACACACAGATTAGACTCTTAGAAGCTGCCTTAGATCGTCCTGATTTATTGAAAGAAGGTGAAATAGTTACGGTTCTTATCAACACCGAAGACAATTTACCGCTTTCTGTAGATATGCCAGCCAGTGTTATTTTAGAAGTTACGCATACCGAGCCTGGTGTAAAGGGAAATACCGCTACCAATGCCACAAAACCAGCAACGGTAGAAACAGGTGCTGAAATTAATGTGCCTTTATTTATCAATGAAGGGGACAAAATAAAAATTGAAACCGAAAAAGGAACTTATAAAGAACGTGTTAAAGAGTAAGTCTTTTAACTTTTTCTGAAGTTTGAAATATAAAACATGAAGTTTCCAAAACCACACACTTTAAAACAAATAGCAGAACTTATCGATTGTGCTTTTGTTGGGCCGAAAGATTTTGAAGTTTTAGGCATGAATGAAATCCATGTTGTAGAACCTGGAGACATTGTTTTTGTAGATCATCCAAAATACTATGACAAGGCGTTGCAATCGGCAGCTACTATAGTTTTAATCAACAAAGAAGTGGATTGCCCAGAAGGAAAAGCACTTTTAATTTCAGATGATCCTTTCAGAGATTTCAACATATTAACCAAGCACTTTAAACCTTTTAAGGCAGCAAATTCAGCTATTGCAGAGGATGCTGTTATTGGTGAAGGCACCATTATTCAACCCAATTGTTTTATTGGCAATAATGTTAGCATTGGTAAACATTGTATCATTCATTCTAATGTCAGCATCTATGATGACACAGTTATTGGTGATCAGGTGACTATTCATGCAGGTACGGTTTTAGGCGCAAGTGCCTTCTATTATAAAAATAGACCAGAGGGCTATGATCAGTTAAAATCGGGTGGGAGAGTGGTTATTAAAAATCACGTCGATATCGGCGCTCTTTGTACCATAGATAGAGGTGTGACCGGCGACACAATGATTGGTGAAGGTTCAAAACTCGACAACCAAATACAAATCGGTCACGACACCGTCATCGGAAAAAAATGTTTAATCGCCTCGCAAACAGGAATCGCATGTTGTGTTATAGTTGAGGACGAACTGACTATATGGGGACAAGTTGGTGTAAAGAGTGGTATAACCATCGCAAAAGGAACGGTGCTTTATGCGCAGTCTGGCTTAGGGAATTCTACAGAAGAGGGTAAAACCTATTTTGGCACACCAGCAGCTGAGGCTAGAGGGCAATTTAAAGACCTTGCTTACATTAAAAAAATCCCTGAGATTCTTCAAAAATTAAAAAGTCTATAAACTAAATTTTCACAGGAAATAAAATATAAAAAGAGGTCGCTTTTGCGTTTCAAAACTCTTATTTTTGCACAGTGACATTTCAAAAACTTAAAAACAATAATATCTAATGAGTGTTTTAGTTAATAAAAATTCAAAAATAATCGTACAAGGTTTTACAGGTAGTGAAGGCACTTTTCACGCTGAACAAATGATTGCATACGGCACAAATGTCGTCGGTGGTGTAACACCAGGAAAAGGTGGGCAAACCCATTTAGATAAACCTGTATTCAATACGGTTTCTGAAGCTGTAAAAGAAGCAGGGGCAGACACAACTATTATTTTTGTACCACCAGCTTTTGCTGCAGACGCTATTATGGAAGCTGCAGATGCGGGTATAAAAGTTATTATAACCATAACAGAAGGTATTCCTGTAGGTGATATGATTAAAGCTGCAGACTATATAAAAGATAGAGATTGTCGTTTAATTGGTCCTAACTGTCCTGGCGTTATCACTCCAGGTGAAGCTAAAGTTGGAATTATGCCAGGTTTTGTTTTTAAGAAAGGCAAAGTGGGGATCGTTTCAAAATCAGGTACCTTAACTTATGAAGCGGCTGACCAAGTTGTAAAACAAGGTTTAGGAATTACTACGGCGATCGGTATTGGTGGAGATCCAATTATTGGAACCACAACAAAAGAAGCGGTAGAACTTTTAATTAATGATCCAGAAACTGAAGCTGTCGTTATGATTGGTGAAATTGGTGGACAATTAGAGGCGGAAGCTGCTAAATGGTATAAAGAAAGTGGAAGCAAAAAACCTGTTATCGGATTTATTGCTGGTGAAACTGCTCCTGCTGGTCGTACTATGGGTCATGCTGGTGCTATTGTAGGTGGTAGCGATGATACAGCGCAAGCCAAAAAGAAAATTATGAAAGCATGCGGAATCCACGTTGTAGATTCTCCTGCAGAAATAGGAAAGAAAGTAGCTGAAGTTTTAGGCTAGTTTTTACCACATATAACTGTTAAAAACCTTACAAAATCTTGTGAGGTTTTTTTATTTCTTGCAACTTGGAATGCCTATATTTGAATGGGAAATAAATAATTTCAAACCAATCAACTTGTACATAGAAGCATGAAACATTCATAATCATGGAATCGAAAGCTCAGCGATTGACGAAATGACTGTAATACATGCCCGATAAAAAACAATATAACTGAACGCATGAAACTATTAGAAGGAAAAACGGCAATTATAACGGGTGCGTCTCGTGGCATCGGAAAAGGAATCGCAGAAGTATTTGCACAACATGGCGCTAATGTGGCATTTACCTACAGTTCGTCTGTTGAAGCAGCTAATGCCTTAGAGAACGAACTAAATGCTTTAGGTGTAAAAGCCAAGGGTTATCAGAGTAATGCTGCCGATTTTAAAGAAGCTCAAAAACTTGCCGAAGATGTTTTGGCAGAATTTGGGGCTATTGATATTTTAGTGAATAACGCCGGAATTACAAAAGATAACTTGTTAATGCGAATGGCAGAAGAAGACTTTGATAAAGTAATTGAAGTTAACTTGAAATCTGTATTTAACATGACCAAAGCCGTGCAACGCACCATGCTTAAACAGCGTAAAGGCTCAATTATAAATATGAGTTCTGTGGTAGGTGTTAAGGGTAATGCCGGACAAACCAATTATGCCGCCTCAAAAGCTGGAATTATTGGGTTTTCAAAATCCGTAGCGCTCGAATTGGGCTCCCGAAATATCAGA
>CAYMDB010000337.1:0-3721 GCA_964388865.1 uncultured Flavobacteriaceae bacterium | reverse complement strand
TGTTCCCTTGGTGCACATAACGTCTTTGATTAAGGCTGGTATGCCAGTTAGGGGTGTAATGCTGCCATCGCTTATGTAATTATCCGCCTCCTGTGCCTGTCCTAAAGCGGTTTCTTCAAAGGTGGTAAGAATGATGACGTCTAGAGCTGGGAGAAACGTTTTTATTTTTGGCAAGGCTTGCACCCCTGTTATGCCTGGAAGTTGAATATCTAACAATAGAATAAACTGGGTTGCTTCTCCACTTTCGGTCCAACTTAAAAAGTCTTCAGCACTTGTAAAAGTCTTTAAAACAGTAATGGACTCGTTCAGCTTAAAAAACGACACAAGACTTTCTAACACCACTGGGTCATCTTCAACTATCACTATGTTGGTTTTATCTGACAAATTTCAAGATTTACAAGGGCAAAAGTTAGTTATTATAAAAGAGCATTTCAACCGCATAAAAATGTGGTTTCTTTAACTGCTATAAGGTAGAGACAAATTGATGCCAAAGCCATCTTGAGTTTCAAATTCTAGTGTAGCGTTAATACTTTTACTTCTCATTTTCATATTAGCCAATCCCAAACCGGTACAATTTTCAACAGAATTTCCGCAACCATCATCTTTGATACTAAAGTTGCAAACCCCTTTTTTATTGGTGAATTCTATCTTAACATTCTCAGCTTTTGAATGCTTCACAATATTATTAATAGCTTCTTTATATATAAGGAATAAATTTCGACGACAATTAAAATTTATTTTTCTCTGAAGATTTAGGTCGTCAGCGGTAAATGTATAATTAATATTAACTGGTAATAAGAGTTCTTCGGCTAGCTCTCTCATACGTTCTAATAAATCTGACAAAGTATCTCTGCGGCTATCGATACTCCAAACCAAATCGCGCATTTGGGAAATAGTATTTCGGCTTAAAATGGTTATTTGGTGTAACCTATTTTTATCTATGCTGTTACTGGTTTGCATTTCTAACATTTCGGTTTGCATAGCGAGACCAGTTAACATAGAACCAACATCATCGTGCAAATCACTTGAAATTTTGGTGCGCAGTCTTTCCATAGCCAAGGCCTGATTTAATCTGTATTGAAAAAACAAGTATAACAAGCTAAAAACAAGCACAATAATCAAGCTTATAAACCACCATTTTTTATAAAATATTTGTCCGATAGAAATCGGAATTGATAAGACCGAAGCACTATCCACTCCCCGCGAATCCTTACCTTTTATTTTTAAAATATAATCACCAGCCGGCAATTGATTATAGCGAATTGAGGTGGAATTTCCTTGATAGAACCAACGATCTTCAAAACCTTCAAGTTTCGTACTGTAGGTATTTTTTTGATTCTGAAAATAACTGTTCATCGTCCAGTTGATTTCAAAATACTGATCGTATGGCGACAATTCTAGTATTTTGAATTTGGTCTTGCTATAATCTTTTACAAACCTAGATTTATTTTTGTTGTTATAGCCAGAGGCACCTAGTAGTCGTAATTTTGGTGGATCAGATTCTCGTAAAATTTCGTTAGGTTTGAAGGTATTTATACCGTTCATGCCTCCAAAATAAAAATTACCACCGCTATCCTTAAAAGAGGACGCGTAATTAAACTCGAAATGTGTTAAGCCATCTTCAGTGTAAAAATTCTGAAAAATCTCAGTGGTTTTATCAAAATGAGATAAGCCATTGTAAGTGCTAATCCATAGGCCGTTTTCATCATCTGACAGCAAACCAACGACATTGTTATTTGGAAGTTGTTGCGATGTGGTAAACGTTTTAATAGTGTTGCCATCTGCAGAAATATAATTGAGTCCACCGCCATAGGTGCCAACCCATAGGTTTCCGTTATTGTCTTCGTGGATGACGCGAATATAATTTCGCGAAATTTTTGGAATAGTTTCCGTTGTGTAATGTTTTTCAACACGACCACTTAAATGTACTTTAAGCACGCCGTCAGATTGACTACCAATCCAAACTATACTATCTACTTTACTTTCTTCAAAATATCTAAAATTAGAACTATCATGCTCTACGATGGAATCCTGAAAAATGAGAGTACTGGTTTCATTTTTGGGATCAAACATCACTAATTGTGATAAACTTTGTCCAAAAAGTAACTTTCCGTTTCTTAGCTTAATTAGTGGATTTTGCCCCTTAAAAGTAACGTAATTCCTAAACTCATCGTAACTCTTTACGCTTCCATCTTTCAAGTTGATTTTCAACAAGGTTTCACCCAAGGTAAAAACGTGCTTTTTTTGGTCATCTGTCACAAAAAAATTCGCCGTATGCTTAAATGCATCTAAGGACTGTTTATCTAGCTTAATAGACAAGGAATCAACTGTTCCGTTTTGTGTTTTGAAGAATATTTTGTTTTTAATTTCACATTTTGCAAAAATAGTTCCGTTGTTATCCTCAAAAATACCTCGCATCGCATTTCCCCAACCTCCGCTGTTGGCCTTAAACAAGGGTTTAAACAGCTCCTCGCCTATTCGTATTTTAAATAATCCATTGTCGGTTGCTACCCACAGTAATTTCGTAGCATCAATAAAAATGCCTCTAATTTTGGTGTATTCAAATCGAGCTTTGAGTTGTTCGGTGTAGTCGGTGAATTCACCATCTGCACTCATCCTATAAAGTTCAGTTTCTCCGGCAAACCAGAGCTGTTTTTGATAATCTTCTACGGCGTAATAAAATTGAATTTTTTTATTAAAAATATGTTCACGCTTTAAGGTGTTTTCATCAAGTGTAAAAATACCTGCACTCTGTTGTGGAAAAAAGTAGTGATTATTAGCCGAATCATAAAAGGATATATTAAAATTTAAATCAGAGCCATACCACTGATATCTTGACAGATTAAATTTGGTTTTATAATTTCCATCAGCATCAAATTTTAAACTTCCATTAGGTGTACCCCATAATATATTACCTTGTTGATCTGAAATTAATCGACTAAGAGCTAGTTTATCTCTTGGTATAGAGTATTTAATTTCAAAGTGGTCATTGGTTAATTTCTGAAGATATTGTTTGGCGTTTCCATTTTTAGCTGTTAAAAAATCATCACTTACAATCCAAATGCTACCATCTATATTTTTCATAAGGTGCACAATAGATCCCTTTATATTATGGATCCCATTATATGTGATCACTTGATCTGTAGAAGGATCTAGTTTAAAGAGTTTTTCGTTAGCAATATACCAAATGTGATTGCTTGTATTGTCGATAACCATTTCACCTTTTATATCTTCTTCTTCAATAAAAAACGGATTAGTTTTATTAGAGTTGTAAAGTCTGGTATTATACCCATCATAACGCAATAAACCGAGTTCTGTTCCAAACCACATGGATTCACTTTGGTCTTGCGTAATGCATTTGATATCTCTATAAGGTAAGCCTTGTTCGGTTGTAAGCACATCGATTTGCCACGGATTTTGCGCCAAGGAAAATAGGTGTGCAAAAAGCAACACCGGTAGAATATAGCTTATGAGGGCTCTATAATTCAAAATTAACTGCTTAGTTGGCTCAAATATAGCATATTTACGTCTCACAACCACATGAATATGTGATTGACTTCTTTTTATATCTGCACTAAATTGCAAGTGCTATTAACGTTGTAATGAAACTAGAGTGATCAAAAGCTCAGGTCATTACACAACAAATTAAATATTAACCAAAAACTAAAATTATGAAACAATTATTTTTTGCAATGCTTTTATTACCAATTATGGTAATGTC
>CAYMDB010000336.1:0-3737 GCA_964388865.1 uncultured Flavobacteriaceae bacterium | reverse complement strand
ATAGAGAAATTTTTTAAGGAGCTTATTACTCAGTTTTCATAATCAATCCTGCTATTAAAGATACAATCAATCCAAAAATCAACGACCCTAAAACAGCGGATAAACTAAAAAAAGTAGAGTTCATAAAAATATTACTGATACCTAAAGCTTGTTCTACTTGTTCTTCAGACATATTAGGATTCGCCTCCATCATTTGATTATAGGCTGTTTCCCTTTGCATATCGATAAATTCTGGATAGACAAATTCATAATGTACATAAGAATAAAGTGCTGAAATTACGCCAGCTATAACAGCAATGGCTAATCCAACCTTTATAGCTTGTCCGAGAGACAACACATTAGCATTAGCATGTTTATAGGCTTTTATACCATATACAAAAATTAAGATGCTGAGTACTGAACTCACAATGGATAGGGCCCAGCTTTTATCCATGTTAGCAACATACATTATTACTAAGCCAGCAATACTTACCAATGCGGCATATACGCCGTAGGTGTAGGCAATGGGTTTAATAGATGGTGTTTCTTGTTCCATAATAGTTGAAAGTTTTAAGTTGATTATTTCGTTAGTAGTCAAAGATAGCCAAATGTTACACTAATTGATTAAATAAAAAGTAGAAAAAAGATTGTAGATTTATAAAAATTATTTAAATTTGCACCTCGAAAAAATCGAATTTATTTAAAGCATTTAGTGATGAAAGCAGGAATACATCCAGAAAATTATAGAGTAGTAGCCTTTAAAGATATGTCTAATGAAGATGTGTTTTTAACAAAATCTACAGCAGAAACAAATGAAACTATTGAAGTTGACGGTAACGAATATCCATTAGTGAAGTTGGAAATTTCGAGAACATCACATCCTTACTACACTGGTAAATCTAAATTAGTAGATACTGCAGGTCGTATTGACAAGTTCAAAAACAAATACGCTAAGTTTAAGAAATAAGCTTAGTTCTTATATAATTTTAAAAAGCCTTTCTGATTTTAGAAAGGCTTTTTTATTTTCAGCAATTACGTTATTTTTGATATTCAATTAAGTTGAATGCTAGAGTTGCAAACTTCTAATGACCAACTTTTAATTTTAAAGTAAGCCATGAATTACATTTTATTTGACGGTCCTTATCGTGACAATCTCTTGCCATTTACTTTTACAAGGCCAGTAGCAGACATCAGAGTTGGCATTTTAACGATTCGCCAAAAGTGGGAATCTTATCTAGAATACACTACCACAACTGTTACCGAAGATTATCTATCTGAGAAATTTCCTATGGTTGAAATGGAGGAAAACATTATGATTAATGCTTCTTTTCTACCTAATAATGAAGTTGTGGCCTTCATTAAAAACTTAGATCATAATCAGGCGCTTTTTAAGGATGAAGATGTCATTGCCTTTTTTGCGAAGGAAGGTGAAGAAGTACATGATTTTTCAACCTTTGAAGCCATCGAATTTCAAGAGGATATTTTAAAAATTGAACATACTTGGGATATTTTTGCCATAAACGGTGAGGCTATCGAAGAAGATTTCGCGCTTATTACAAAAGATAGACAATCACAACCCATACCTTCAACAGTAAATACCGTAAAGCCAGAACATATTTTTATAGAAAAAGGTGCCCAAATTAATTTTGCGACATTAAATGCAAGTTCAGGACCTATTTATATTGGCAGAGATGCGGAAGTTATGGAAGGGTCTCTAGTAAGAGGGCCTTTAGCATTGTGTAACAACTCTACCTTAAAATTAGGGACTAAAATTTATGGACCTACTACAATTGGTCCGCATAGCAAGGTAGGGGGTGAGGTGAATAATTCAGTTATTTTCGGATTTTCTAACAAAGGACACGATGGCTTTTTGGGAAATTCCGTTCTGGGGGAATGGTGCAACCTCGGCGCAGATACCAATAATAGCAACTTAAAAAATAACTATGCCGAAGTTAGACTGTGGGATTATAAAACCGAGGGTTTTGCCAAAACAGGCTTACAATTTTGTGGTCTTATGATGGGCGACCACAGCAAATGCGGTATCAATACCATGTTTAATACCGGCACTGTAGTCGGCGTCAGCGCTAATATCTTTGGAAGTGGTTTTCCAAGAAATTTTGTGCCTAGTTTTTCTTGGGGAGGCAGCAAAGGTTTTGTAACTTACAAAACAGATAAAGCTTTTGAAGTCGCTGAGGTCGTAATGGCGAGACGTCGTGAAGAATTTACAGAAATAGATAAAGCTATTTTAGAACACATTTTTGAAGAAACTAAACCCTACAGAAGAGAATAACGTTATGACTACATCCAAATTTACAATCAACTTACTTTTTTTATTGAGTTTTTCATTGGTGTTTGCCCAAAGCAAAGACGTTAAAGTAAAACGACTACAATTAAATAATAAGCTCGACCATTTTGCCGCTCGTGTCAGCGGCGATAAGGTTTATTTTAGTGCCAATCGAATGACTAGACGAGGTCACGCCATAAAAGATAAATTTTCGCAATTGATGTTTGCTATTTACGCAGCGCCTTTGCGGGAAGATGGAGAAATTATCGGTGCGGAGCTTGTTGGAAAAACGGATATTGCCGATGCAAATATGTCTGTTTCTACCCATTCTAATGATGGTAAATACATGTACTTTACCACGAATAATACAAAAAAAGGTGAAAACAAATTTCGGGATTACGATACCTATAACCTCTGTATTCAAAGAGCTGAGTATGCAGAAGGTGAAGGGTGGACAAATTTTACCATACTAGATTTTTGTGATCCAGAGTATAATTATGGGCATCCAGCACTGAGTCCAGATGGTTCTACACTGTATTTCTTTGCAGATGTTGAAGGCACAAAAGGGAAATCAGATTTGTACAAAGTCTCGGTTTCAGAACATAGAACTTATGGCGAGGTAACACGTTTAAATGATTCTATTAATTCTTCGCGTTCTGAGGGCTACCCTTTTGTTAGCGCGGATAACAAGCTTTACTTTTCATCAGACAGACGCGGTGGTAAAGGAGGCTTAGATATTTATAGTTACGACTTAGAGTCTAAATTTGAAAATGAAATACCAGTGTCTCTCAATTACCCCATAAATGACCGTGGTGATGATTTTTCGTTTTATTTAAATGACGACCTAACCACGGGTTATTTATCTTCAAGACGTTTGCGAGGTGAAGGTGGAGATGATTTGTTTTATTTTACAGGTTTTTAGCTTGGCTGTTACGCTTTCTTAACACTTTTTAGTTCCAGAAGATTGGTAGGATTAATGCCTAAACCGCTGACATTTTTTCTAGTAAAGCGCAGAACTTCATCATAAAACAAAGGCACTATCGGTGCTGATTCCATAATTAACTGATCCATTTTGGTGTAAAGTTCAGCACGTGACTTCTGATCGGTTTCTAAATAGGCAGCTTCGTGCATGGTATCAAATTCTTCATTTTTAAAATGGGTATAATTTGGGCCGTTAGGTGCAAAATTCTTGCTGTAGAACAAGGATAAATAATTCTCAGCATCTGGGTAATCGGCAATCCAACTCGCTCTAAAAAAATTGAGTTGGCCATTGGCTTTGGCATCTTTTAAACTTGAAGCAGGTATGACATCAACATTGACATTTAAGCCTGTTTTCTGCAATTCGCGTTGAATAAATTCGCAAAAGCTTAGATAGTTACTTGTAGTTGTTAGCGTGATTTCTGGATTTTCAATTCCGGTTTCAGATTTAAATTCAGCTACTACCTCATCGACAATTAGCCCATATTTTTCTTTA